>NZ_JACDDV010000006.1:0-18009 GCF_013816785.1 Sphingomonas sp.
CGGCGCCCTTGCGCGTCGCCATCTCGACGAGCGCGTTGACCTGGTCGCGGGCGGAAGCGGGTTCGAGCATCGGGTGCGGTTAGAAGGTCAGGCCCCCGACGACAAGCCGACCGCCAAAAACCCCAGGAACAGCAGCAGCCCGGTGAAGCGGTTCGAGCGGAACAGGGCGAGCGCGAGGGCGCCGTCGGCGGGATCCGCGCGGGCGACCTGGCTGGCCAGGTGGAGCGCGGCCGGGGCGAGCGCGAGCAGGGCGAGCGGATCGGGCCGGACGCTCCAGATCGCCGCCGCCCAGCCGAGGACCGCAACCGCATAGCAAATGCCGACGCCGAGCCGCGCGCGGTCGCCCAGCGCGCGGGCGCTCGATTTGACCCCGACCAGCGCGTCGTCCTCAATGTCCTGGATCGCGTAAAGCGTGTCGTAGCCGATCACCCAAAAGATGCTGCCGAGCCATAGCAGAAGGGCGGGCAACGCGAAGAAACCGGTCACAGCCGGCCAGCCGACCAGCGCGCCCCAGCTGAACACCAGCCCAAGCCACGCCTGCGGCCACCAGGTGATGCGCTTCATAAAGGGGTAGGCGGCGACCGGAGCGAGGCTGCCGAGCGCCACGAGCTGCGCGGCGGGCTCGAGTGCGAGCAGGATAGCGAAACCAATCAGCGACAGGCCGACCACCAGCGCCCAGGCGGCGCGGGCCGAGACCCGGCCTGAGGCAAGTGGGCGCAGTTTTGTGCGCTCGACCCGCTTGTCGAGGTCGCGGTCGACAATGTCGTTATAAGCGCACCCCGCCGACCGCATCGCAAACGCGCCAAGCGCTAGCCAGGCGAACAGCGCCCATTTGCCCCCAACTCCGGCCAGCGCGAGGCTCCACGCACACGGCCAATACAGCAGCCACGTCCCGATCGGCCGATCGACCCGCATCAGGCTGGCGTATGGTCTGAGCGCGCGCGGCAAGGCGCCGATCAGGCCAGTCCGCTCGCTATCGGGGACGAGGTCGGTGGGAGGGAGCAAGAGTTTCAAGCCGGGCGCCAAGGTGCCTCGTTCGCATGCATTTTCGGGTGGCTTGTCATTTCGATCTGGATCAGATCCCAATTAAACTTCGTCTGCCCGTCTATGCCCTTAATCTGCGGATAGTTCGGCGACAGCTTCGACGCCACATCCAGTAAGCGCTCAACTTTGTTTAAGTAGCTATCGAACATCGACGCGCGAAGATCGTCTTGGCCAAGAAAGAACATGTCAGTGCCATAGCTGAGCGAACGGAAGAGCCCATTTTCCTCCAAATCACTGATGACTTCCGTCAGTTCTGGATCGCCGTGGGTGGTATGCCGCTCCATGTACCGACTGATGAGATCCCTCACCTGAGCAACGAACTTGGGGAGCATCACGCCCCAAATTTGCGTCCCGGTTCCCCATGGCGGCGGTGCGCCGTACGGAGCTGGAGAACTCGCTCGGATCGTTGCGAAGCAGTCAGCCAGCCAGCGCTCTAACCGTCCGTTATTCTTTGCCGCCTGCTCGACGCGAGGTAGTTCGCTCGACGGAATTGACGAGCGAGCAAGACCTACAATTAACTCCGTCGCTGCCCGCGATAAGGCCAATGCGTCCCTGAACGCCGCCAATCGCGCCGGTTCAAGCCGCGCTTCTTCATCCCACTTTATGAGGCGGTCGATGAGGGCGACGGTTACAATGATTCCAAGTGTCTCGGCAAAAAAGTTGCCGCCATGATCCGGCCACCGCACCCAGGCGGCTGCGGATGCAAGTGCCATCCCAACAAGCGTCAAATACAACCATGTTCGTCTAGGCATGAGAAATGAACAGCCGCGTGGTCAGATCGTGTAGGTAGACAGGACTATTAGCCGACGCGCAATATTCGCTTTCCGCCCAAAGTGGACAGTAGAGATCCGCTCTAGGCAACGCCTCCCGCTTCGCCCCGTATCCCCAACCTCCCCATCACCGCCGCCCTGCCCTTGGCCCAGCTTTTCGCCAGGCCGTGCTTGCCGATCGGGTCGTGCATCGCTTCGACACTGTCGGGGTCGAGCAGTTCGTTGGAGGCGATGAAGTCTTCGGCGGCGCCGAGGGTTTCGAGCGTCAGCAGTTCGAGCGTCTTGCCGCTCCCGGAAAGCGCTTCGATCGCGCCGGTCATCGATCCGGTTTGCGCTTCGGCCTCGGCCACCGCTTCGGCGCCGCAGCCGAGATGTTCGGCGATCAGGCGGTGGCGGAGCGCGGTCATTGCCGGAGGCGTGTCGGCGTTGGCGGGGAGCCCGGCGTCGATGATCATGTCGCACTCGCTGTCGAGGCCCTGGCTGCGGTTATTGAGGTTGGACGAGCCGACCCGCAGCAGCCGGTCGTCGACAATCGCGATCTTGGCGTGAACGTAGATGTCATCGCCGCCCGCGGTGACGGGCACATAGACGCGAAAGCGCCTGTGCGGGTCGCGCTCGCCGATCGCCGCGACCAGTTTCAGCCGAGCGGCATCCATCGCCTGCTGCTCAAGCCATCCGTCGGCGGTGCGCGGCATGACCAGCACGATCTCGGGCGGGTTGGGCTCCTCCATCCGCTCGGCGATCGCGGCGGCGATCTTGGCGGAGGTGAAATATTGATTCTCGAAATAAATGAAGCGCTTCGCCGCGGCGATCATGTCGAGGTACAGCGTCTCGATCTCGCGCACTTCGGGCAGGTCGTCGTAGGCGGCGCGAGTGCGGGCGATGGCGACGTCAACGTCGCGGAACATTATGTCGAGGCCCTCGGGCCATTCGCTGGCGCATCCCTCGATCGGATCGAGGTCGGCCTTGGTCGCGACCTTCCACCGCTCTCGGCCGAGCTCGCTGAGCGTCGCGGCGATGTCCCCGCGCAATATCATCGTCGCGTCGTGCCACGGCATATAGGGCTTGCCGTCGAGGCCGGTTCGATGGCCGTCGCCGTCCGAATGCTCCGGCGTGTCCCAGCGCCCGCCGGCGATGTCGATCCCGCCGCATGCCGCGAGGCAATCGTCGATCACCACGATCTTCTGGTGGTGACTGCAGCCGATCGGATGCGAGCTATCGAAGCGGTAGGTGATCGAGCGATTGCGCCACCAGCGTAGCAGCCACAGCACCGCCGGAGGATGAAGGAATTGCTTCAGCGCGCCAAAATTCCATTTGAGGATGTCGATCTGCCGCTCCGAATTCCCGTGCGCAAGATCGAGGAAGAAACGGCCGAGCGGTTGGCCCTTCCCCTGCTCGTCCGGCTGGAGCGCGGTGCGTGTGTCGAAGTCCCAACCGACGATGAAGATGCGCTGCTCGGCGGCGCACATCGCCGCGCGGATGATGCGGTAATAATCGGCGGCGTCGACCACCAGGCTCGCCTCGCTTGCCCGCGCGATGCGCCAGCAGTTGCGGCCCTGCCGAACGATCGGTTGCAGCGTCCCCTCCCCCATCGCTCCGCCCTTCGTCCATTTGGCGACGGGCTTCAACATCTTCCACGTTTCGCGTCGGATAATGATTAATTCTTGTTTTTCTGCTCAGACGGATTTGCGGGAGTAGGCAAAGTGTTCGGGTCGGATTTTCATGACTGATCGGCAAGTCGGCGCGGCGCGGCCGCTGTACCTGGTTCCGTTTGCGGTGCTGGCGGTCGCCATCCTGCTCAATCCGGTCGGGTTCATCGGCGGAGATGCCGACGATTTGCAATATCTCGAAGCGTCGCGATGCTGGCTCGCCAACGGGCCGTGCCTGCCGCACGACCATTGGCAGGCGCGCTGGCCGATCGTCGCCCCGCTGACGGTGGTCATTGCGATGCTGGGCGAAACCCGCTGGACCATCGCCCTGCCGTCGCTCGCCGCGAGCCTGGCCTGCCTTGCGCTCGTCTATCAGCTCGGCCAGCGTTTATTCGACGACCGGGCCGCGTGCCTTGCCGCCTCGCTACTGGCGATCAGCCCGGTATTCGCGCTGCAGGCGCTCGCTCCTAATGTCGACACGATCGAGCTGGCGCTGATCCTCGGCGGCTTTGCGGCGCTGCTTCAAAGCCGGGATGACCGCCGCCTGATCTGGCCCGTTCTGTGTGGGCTGAGCTTCGCGCTTGCGGTGCAGGCGCGGGAAACTGCCCTGGCGGTCGGCCCGGTCGCGCTGGTGGCATTCGCCATGGCGCACCCACCCCGGACCAGGTCCGCGCACTGGCTCGCCGCCGCCGCGGCCTTTGCCCTGCCGTTCGCGATCGAGGCAATGGTGTTCGCCTTGCAGACCGGCGATCCGCTCTATTGCCGCCGCCTGTCGCTCGGGCATGTCGGCCTGCAGACCACCGAGCTGCAAGGGCGGACCCGGATCGACGGCCTGCCGTTCTTCAACCGTGAGCTGATCGCCAACTGGCGCCATGAGCCCGGCCTGTCGCTGCACTGGACGATCGACGGCCTCGCCAACCTGATCGTCAATCCGCGCACCGCGGGCCTCTTCCTGATCCTGCCGTTCCTTTGGTTGATGGCTCGCCATTGGCTCGGCGATCGCAGGCGGCAAATCCTGCGCTTTCTCGTCGCCGCCGCGATCGTCCATGCGGCAATCATCATCTATGTGCTGGCGATCGATCCCAAGCCGCGGACGATGCTGTTCGAGCTGGCCTGCGTCGCGCTCGCCGTCGCGGCGCTTCTGGCCGTCCTGATGCGCGAACGGCCAACCACCGCCAAGGCTCTTATCGGGGCGATTGCGCTGATTGCGGGGGCGAATATCATCTCGGGTTACCGGTCCGCGACGATGGAAACGACGGCCGCGCGCTGGATCGGCGAGGACGGCGCTCGGATGGAGACGGTCCGGCAAACCAGGCGGCGTTTGATCTTCGTGCCGGGCGGCGACCGGCTGGCGGTGATCGGCAGCGGACGCCCCGCCTTGCTGGTCCAAGTCAACAACAGCTGCGCAGGCTGGCTGGCCGAAATGGGCATCGACCGCCGCTGGCTGATCGTCGAGCGCCAAGCGGCGCTGGGCAGTTATCCCGGCTGGCTGGTCGAACGCCAAGCGCATCTCTGCCAATATCGCTACGCCGATAAACGCGCGCTGCCACAGCTCAGGCGCGTGCTCGGCGAGCGGGAATTTAGCCGATGATCGCCACCCCCGCCTGGCCACCGCGCAGCCTGCCCCGCCTTTGCGTAGCGCCGCCGCTGTCGGAAGGGGTGCTGGTGGCACTCGATGCGGCCCAAGCGAATTATCTGGGCAATGTCCTGCGTCTCAAGGAAGGCGACGAAGTGCTGCTGTTCGACGGGGTGTCGGGCGAATGGCTGGCGCGGGTCGCCGAGGCAGGCAAGCGACGGATGGCGCTCGGCGTCGATCGGCAGACGCGGCCGCAAGAGGCGGTGCCCGACCTGTGGCTGGCGTTCGCGCCGGTCAAGAAGGGGCGGGTCGACTGGCTGGTCGAGAAAGCGGTCGAGCTGGGCGTGGCGCGACTGCTGCCGGTAGTGACCCAGCGGACCATCGTCGACAAGCTCAACCTCGAGCGGATGAGGGCGCACATCGTCGAGGCGGCCGAGCAATGCGGGCGGACAGCGCTGGCGGAGATCGACGCGCCGGTGAAGCTCGATGCACTGCTGCGCGGGCGTGATATGGGTCGAACCCTCTATTTCGCCGATGAGACCGGGGGCGAGCCGGCGGCCCATGCCTTCGCGCCGGGTCCGGCATTGATCCTGACCGGCCCCGAGGGCGGCTTCACGCCCGAAGAGGCCGCGGCGATTCGCGCCGCGCCAAACGCCAAACCCATCTCGCTTGGTCCGCGCATCCTCCGCGCCGAAACCGCCGCGCTAGCGGCCGTCGCGGCGTGGATGGCGGCGGCGGGCGACTGGCGCTAGTTTCCTTTTGCTACCCGTGGCGCGTCGGACTAGGGGCGATTCATGACGACCCGCACCGACCTCTCCGCGAGCCCGCTGATCGAGTCCCGCGACGATTTGCTGTCCGTCTTCTCTGGCGGCGAGAAGCCGCGCGAGGCGTGGCGGATCGGCACCGAGCACGAGAAGTTCGTCTATCGCGTTGCCGACCATCGCGCGCCGTCGTGGGACGAGCCCGGCGGCATCCGCGACCTGCTCCAGGGCCTGACCGACTATGGCTGGCAACCGGTTGAGGAAGGCGGCAAGATCATCGCGCTGTCGGGCGGTGACGGGACGATCAGCCTCGAGCCCGCTGGACAACTCGAGCTGTCGGGCGCGCCGCTTCGCGACCTTCACGCCAGCTGCGCCGAAAGCGGGCGGCACCTGGGGCAAGTCAAGGCGGTCGGCGACCGGTTGGGACTCGGCTTCCTCGGGCTCGGCATGTGGCCCGACAAGGCGCGCGCGGACCTGCCGGTGATGCCCAAGGGGCGCTACGAAATCATGCTGCGGCACATGCCCCGTGTCGGCACGCTAGGCCTCGACATGATGCTCCGCACCTGCACCATCCAGGTCAATCTCGACTATTCGTCCGAAGCCGACATGGTGAAGAAGTTCCGCGTCGGTCTGGCGCTGCAACCGGTCGCGACCGCGCTGTTCGCCAATTCGCCGTTCACCGAGGGCAAGCCCAACGGCTTCAAAAGCTTTCGTAGCCATATCTGGGAAGACACCGACCCGCACCGTACCGGCATGCTGCCGTTCGTGTTCGACGACGGCTTCGGCTACGAACGCTATTGCGACTATGCGCTCGACGTGCCGATGTATTTCGTCTTTCGCGACGGCAAGTATATCGACGCGGCGGGCCTCAGCTTTCGCGACTTCCTCGACGGCAAGCTCTCGGTCCTGCCCGGCGAGAAGCCGACCATCGCCGACTGGACCGACCATCTATCGACCGCCTTTCCCGAGGTGCGGCTCAAGAGCTTCCTCGAAATGCGCGGCGCCGACGGTGGACGCTGGGGCCGCATTTGCGCGCTGCCGGCACTGTGGGTCGGGCTGCTCTACGCCAACGATGCGCTCGATGCGGCGTGGGATTTGTGCAAGCATTGGACAATCGACGAACGCGAAGCGCTGCGCCAAGCCGTTCCGCGCCAGGCGTTGAGCGCGCCCGTCCCCGGCGGCGGCACGATGCGCGATCTGGCGCGAGAGGTGCTCGCTATCGCCTCGGCCGGGCTGACCGAGCGCGCCGAGTTGAACGCTGCTGGCGACAATGAGAGCGGCTTCCTCGATCCCTTGCGCGAGGTGGTGGCAAGCGGGATGACCTTCGCCGACCGGCTGCTCGAACGCTATCATGGCGACTGGCAGGGTGACGTCGGCCGCGTCTACGGTGAATTTAGTTTCTAGGAGTCGCACGATGACCGAACGCCGCACACTGTATCCGAAGATTGAACCGTTTGAGAGCGGCATGCTCGATGTCGGCGACGGGCACAGCCTTTACTGGGAGCGGTGCGGAACCAAAGGCGCGAAGCCGGCGGTGTTCCTTCACGGCGGGCCGGGATCGGGGATGAGTCTCAACCACCGACGCCAATTCGATCCGGCGCGCTACGACATTTTGCTGTTCGATCAGCGCGGTGCGGGCAAGTCGACGCCGCACGCCGGGCTCGAGGCTAACACGACCTGGCATCTGGTCGACGACATCGAACGGCTGCGTGAAATGTGCGGACACGACAAGTGGTTGGTGTTCGGCGGCAGTTGGGGTTCGACTCTGAGCCTCGCCTACGCGCAGAGCCATCCCGAGCGCGTTACGGAGTTGGTGCTGCGCGGCATCTTCCTGTTTCGCCAGACCGAGCTCGACTGGCTCTACCAATATGGCGCGTCGGAGCTTTACCCGGAGGGATGGGATGAATTCGTCGGCATCATTCCCGAGGACGAGCGCGGCGATTTGATCGCGGCTTATCGCCGGCGGCTAACCAGCGACGATCCCGTCGGCAAGCTGCGGGCCGCCAAAGCTTGGAGCAGATGGGAAGGACTGACCGTCACCCTGCTTCCCGATCCGGCGATGTTGGAGGAGTTCACCGAGGACCAGCATGCCATCGCCATCGCTCGAATCGAAAATCATTATATGTCCAACTCGGGCTGGCTGACAGAGTCACAGCTGCTCGACGGCGCGGCGAAATTGCATGGCATTCCGGGCGTCATCGTCCAGGGTCGGCACGACTGCTGCACGCCGCCGGCCGCGGCCTGGGCGCTGAAGAAAGCGTGGCCCGAGGTTGAGCTGCAGATTGTTCCTGACGGCAGCCACCTTTACAGCGAGCCAGGCGTGCTCGACGGCCTGATACGCGCGACCGATCGGTTCGCCTCACGCTGAGTTATTCGCCCGGGCGGTAGCTCCGCTCGATGTGGCCTCTCAACTCGTCAGGGTAGAAATAGACGGGCCGAAGGTCGCCGGCGGCGTAGCGCGCCGCCTGATCGTTGAAGTGCGGCGAGGCCGGGTCACCGCTCTCTCCTCCGGCGGTCACGGCGCGCGCCCGCACCCGTGGCCCGAACTCGACCACGGCAACGAAGCTGTTGCCGTTGGTTCCGTACCAGCGCTTCGTGCCGGGCTTGGCCGAGGCGCCGAACGCGGCCAGCGAGCCCCAGCGGCCCGACGCGAACGGCACAGGAATGCTCGGTGCGGCGTCGTTGAACGGATGCTCTATCGCCCGGGAAATGCGCTGGAATCGATTGACCTCGCCCCACGGCACGGTCCAGCGGCCAAAGTCGCGCTCGAGCCGATCGAGTGCCGTCGCGAACGCATCAAGCTTGCGCTGGGCAGGCAGCCGCGCGATCCGCTGGTAAACCGTCAGCCCGTCGTCCCACTCAGGCGCGGACGCGATCTGCCACAACTCGTCGCCGTAAAAGGAGGCGAGCGTGGTCGGCACCGAGGTCGCGCTCCAGCGATAGTCCCAGCCACGAAGGGCAGCGACCGGCGCCGTCAGTCGCTGTCGGACCGCGCTCGAGGCCGGCAACGCGGACCACGCTTTCACAAGCTCCGGCACGAGCATCGCGAAACCCGGCTGAAAGCTATCGTAAGCGGCGGCCTGCAGCCGATCGAGCGTCCACCCCTTGCTTCCGCTGAGCAGCTGCACCGCATGCAACCCGCGGGGGTTTTCGCCCCAACTGTCCATATATTTCGGGTAACGCTTGGGGTCGGCACTGAACGGGCCGGCGGCGGTCCACGGCCAGGTGTTAGTGTTCTGGACCCAGCCATTGGGCGGAGTGATCGCGTTGGGGAGTTCGTTTGGCTGGTGCAGCGGGCCCCAGTCCGCGGCGGGATCGCTGCCGTCGACTGGCTTGGTATAGTCGAAGCGGTCGTTGCGGCGCGGCACGAACTGCGGGTGGAGGTAGGCGATTTCTCCCTTGTCGTCGGCGAACAGCGTGTTGTTCGAGCTGTTGGCCTGAAGCCGGGCGACATCGAGAAAGGTAGCGAGATCGCGCGCCTTGGTGCGAAGGTAGGATTGCTGAAGCGCAGCGACCGGCCGGTCCATCATCGCAAACGCGATCAAGCGCTCGCCCTCGGCGCGCACGATGGGGCCACGATGCGTGCGCAATGTAGCGAAGCTGCGCGACGCCATCTTCCCGTTGGCGGCGCGATAACGGATCGTGACTTGCCGAACGCCGAACGGCTTCGCGGCCTTGCCGTACCGATAGACGCGCTGCTTGCCGTTCCGCTCCGGTCGGACGGCGAACTCGTCGACGCTGTCCACCCCGCTCGACGTGTGCATCCAGCCAGCGTGAGCGTTGAAGCCTTGATAGATGAAAAATTGACCCCAGGTCGCAGCGCCGTAAGCGTTCAATCCCTCGACGCTGCTTACCTGTTGCTCGGCCCGAAAGAAAAAGCTGGTGTGCGGATTGATCAGCAGCAGCGCTTTGCCATCCTTGGTCAGCGCCGGCGCGATGGCGATGCCGTTCGACCCGCGCGGTTCCGAGTCGGGAGCGGCATAGGCGACGGTCTGCTTCCCTGAATAATATTTCTCGAGTTCGCCCAGGTCGATCCGCTCGATGTCGCCACCTATGCTGCCTTCGGTGAAGGACAGCGCCATCCATGGTTCGAACCGGATCAACGCGCGCGGCTTCACCACCGGATGGGTCGCCAGATAGTAGTTGAGGCCCGCCGCCCAGCCGTCCATCAGCCGCTTCAGCCAAGCCGGGCTGCTCGTGTAGCCGGCCTTTAATTCATTCTCGCTGACATAGAGCCGAGCGCGCAAATCCTGCCAGATCGCCTTTTCCCCTTCTGCCTCGGCGGTGCGGCCGAGCGCGGTCAGATAATTGGCCTCGATCCGCGGAAAATCATCCTCGGCCTGGGCATAGATCATGCCGAAAACCGCATCGGCATCGCTCAGTCCGGCAATATGCGCGATCCCATGATCGTCACGGGCGATGGTGACACGGCGGGCCTGCTCGCGCCATTGCTGCCGTTCAGGCGGCGGCGCGGCGGCGATGAGTAGGAAGGCGAGCGGGAGGAAATGGAGGCGCATCGCGGCAGGTTAGACAGTTCGCATCGCGCCGCCAAGCCGCTCAGGCCTTGGGCAGCGCCTGGTTCGCCTCACCCCATCCGGAGAGGAGTTTCGATCCCGCGCGATCGAGCAATTCGTCGGCGTCGCGGATGGTGAAACGGTTCGCGCCGTCAATCGCATCCAATTCGGACCAATCGATCGGCGCGGCAACCGGCGCACCTTCACGGGCGCGCGCCGAGTAAGGCATCACTGCAGTCGCTCCGCGCTGATTCCTGAGCCAATCGAGGAAGATGCGGCCCTTGCGCTGGGCCTTGCGGATATTGGCGGTGAACAGCTCGGGCTCGGCCTCGGCGATGGCGCGGCTGAACCGCTCGGCGAAGCTTTTGACCGCCGGCCAGTCGGCGCTGGCGTCGAGCGGCACGACGACATGGATGCCCTTGCCACCCGACAGCAGCGGGAAAGTGATCAGCCCCATATCGGCGAGCAGCGCGCGCAATCGCTCCGCCGCCCCTTTGACCACGTCGAACCCGAGCCCGACATCGGGGTCGAGATCGAACACTAACCGGTCGGGACGTTCGAGCGGCTTGATGCGGCTGCCCCAGCCATGGAATTCGATCGTCCCCATTTGCACGCAGGCGAGAATGCCGGCGACGTCGGTGATATAGAGATAATCCTCGCTCGACCCGTCCTTCTCCTTGATCGGCACATGGTGGACCGCCTCGCCCATCGAGCCCGAGTCATGTTTCTGAAAAAAGCAATGTTTGGCGCGGCCTTGGGGACAGCGGATGAGGGTCAGCGGACGGTTGGCGGCATCGACCAGCAGCGGCGCCGACAAGGCCGCATAATAATCGGCCAGCTGGCCCTTGGTCAGCTCGTCGCCGGGGAAGATGATGCGGTCGGGATTGGTTATCCGCGCGCCCAAGCTGGCGAAAGTAGCTGCCTCGGTCGCCTTCGCCTTGGCCTTGGACGGCAGCCTTTCCGCCACTTCACGAACCACCTGGTCGGCGCGCTTGTCTTCGCGAAGAGCAATGAAGCTGGGATGGCGAAGGACGCCGTCGGTGGTGAATTCGGTATAGGCGATTTCCGCGACCAGCTTTGGCTCGATCCAGTGGGAGCCGCGCAGCATGCCGCGCGGCACGTCAATCACGGGTTTGTCGACCTTCAGCGGCGCCATTGCCTCGCTCAGGCTTGCGATCAGGGCGCCGTTGAATCCAGTGCCGACCTTGCCGGCATAAGTCAGTTTCCTGCCCTCCCGCGCCGCCAGATGAAGCGAGCGGAAGCCGCGCCTTTTGTCGCTGACCTGCCAGCCGACGATAACGAACTCCTGGCGATTGATGCATTTGATCTTGAGCCAGTTTTTGGCGCGCGCCGAGCGGTAGGGCGCGCTCGCTTTCTTGGCGATGATCCCCTCACCGCCCTCTCCACAGATCGCGTCGAACAGCGCTTCGCCCTTGGCCAATATGTGATCGCCGTAGAGTATCGGAGACGAAAATCCCTTGAGCAAGGCGGCGAGCCGCTCCTTACGCTCCAGGTTGGACAGTTTGGAAATATCCTTTCCCTGATCGACGATCAGGTCGAACGCGTAAAAGGCCAGCTCCGCCTTGCCGTCTTTCAGGGTAGCCTGGAGCAACTGGAAATCGGGCTTTCCATCCTTACCGAGCGCGACCGCTTCGCCGTCGATCAGGCATCCGGCGGGCAGGTCGGCTGCGGCCCGGACGATGCCGCGAAACTTGTCCGACCAGTCCTTGCCGTTACGCGTCCAGGCGGTCGCTGGGCCGCCCCCGGTCGCGAGCAGCAAGCGGTAGCCGTCATATTTATATTCGTAGAGCCAGTCCGAACCCGCTGGCACCGCGTCGACCAATGTTGCCAGTTGCGGCGCGCGATACTTGGGCGGGCTGAGCTTTTTGGCGCCCCTGGTGCGGCCACCCTGTTTGCTGCTCCACACCTCGGACCCCGACGCGATCTCGGCCATCGTTCGCCCTGTAGTGATGCTGGTCAGCCCGGTTTCGACCAGCTCCTCGCCCGGGCCCGTGTAGGCATCGTCGACCTTCTTGAGCATCCAGTTCTCGCCGCGGTCGCCGGGGCGACCCTTGAGGCGGAACATCACCCACTCACCCTTCATTCGCTCGCCATCGAGGGCGAAATGGAGATGTCCTTCCTCAATCGTCTTGGTCGGATCCTTGCCCGGCTCCGGGATCCAGCGGCCGCGGTCCCACAGCATCACCGTGCCGCCACCATATTCGCCCTTGGGGATCGTCCCTTCGAAGGTGCCATAGCCGAGCGGATGATCCTCGGTGCGCACGGCAAGCCGCTTGTCGTCGGGATCGATCGACGGGCCCTTGGGCACCGCCCAGCTTTTGAGCACCCCTTCCATCTCCAGCCGGAAATCCCAGTGGAGCCGCGACGCGTCGTGCTTCTGGACGACGAAACTGTCGCCCTTGGCGCGGCCTTTCGCGCCCTTGGGCTCGGCCGTCTTCGAAAAGTCGCGCTTCTTGTTGTACGTCTCGATATCGAGCTTGGGTGGACGCGCCATCGCGCTCAGGCCCGCTTTTTTGCCGGAGCAACCTTTTTCGCGGGAGCCTTTTTTGCGGCCGGCTTTTTCGCCGCCGTCTTTCTTGCGGGCGTGCGGTCGCCGGCGTCGAGGCTCTTCTTGAGCGCGGCCATCAGGTCGATGACGTTCGATCCCTTGGACGGGCGATCGGGCGTGTCGTCCTGGATGACCCGCTTACCCTTCTTCTTGATCTTCTCGGCGATCAGCGACTTGAGCGCGTCGATGTAGCGGTTCTGAAACTCGCTGGCGTCGAAGCCCGACGCCTTCTTGTCGATCAGGGTCGAAGCGAGATCCAGCAGATCGGGATCGGGTTTGGCGTCGCCGATGTCGCGGAAATAGCTCGACGCCTTGTTGACCTCGTCGGCGTAACGCAGCGTCTCCAACACCATTCCGCGTCCGCACGGTTTCAGCGACACGACATATTCCTGCCCGCGCATCGCCAATTGGCCGATGCCGACCTTGCCGGCTTTCTTGAGCGCCTCGCGCAAAACGACGAACGCCTCCTCAGCGAGGTCGTCGGCTGGGACCACGAAATAGGGCTTGTCATAATAGATCGGATCAATATCCGTCAGGTCGACGAACTGGGTCAGCTCCAATGTCTTTCGGCTCTCGAGCTTGACCTTCTCGATCTCCTCGGGATCGAGCAGGACATATTCTCCCTTCTCGACCTCATAGCCCTTCAATATCTCATCGCGGTCGACCGGGCCGATGCCGGGCACGACCTTTTCGTAGCGCACCCGCTGCCCCGACGGTTCGTGGACCTGATGGAAAGCGATCGACCTGCCGGCCTTGGTCGCGGGAAAAATCTCAACCGGGATCGACACCAGCGCCAGCCTGATCTGCCCCCGCCAACTCGGCCGCGCCGCCATGGTTCGTCTCCACCTCAAAAGTTTCGAAGCCGATTCAATCGTCGGGAAGAGGAGTCGTTCCCCCGGTTGACCTTCAACGGCCGACGATGGCAATGGCGACAGGCCGCACACAAGCGGGTGTAGCTCAATGGTAGAGCAGAAGCCTTCCAAGCTTACGACGAGGGTTCGATTCCCTTCACCCGCTCCAAAAGAAGATAGGCTGGGGGGCCTAACTTCTTTGGAGCGCGCGAGCATAGCGAGCGGCGACCTTCCGCAGGCCGGGGGCCTGTCTTCTTTTGGAGCGCGCGAGCACAGCGAGCGGCGACGGGGCGACCGTCAGCAAGGGGCGGCCCAGCGTTGACAGCGAGAACCCGGCCAGCCATTGGCCCCGCGACCCGCCTGGAGAGGTGGCCGAGTGGTTAAAGGCAGCAGACTGTAAATCTGCCCGCGCAAGCGTACGCTGGTTCGAATCCAGCCCTCTCCACCATCCTGCGCCTGGCCGCACATGCCTGGCCGCTTCGCTGCGCCAAGTCGGGGCGGACAACGATGCTGGTTACCGCGACATTATCCGAGATAATTTGAGGCGCGGATCGGTTTCGCTTAGACAAGCGCGCAGACTCATGCGTTAATTCCGCCGGCGTAAGGCGCGGTTGAAGGGAGTATGGTGTTGCACGTTGTGCCTAAGAGGCCGGTAAATGAAGCAACGAGCGCGCCGAACGACGCACTGGTCGCCCGACTGTCGCCGGGACAGGTCGACTGCCTCCTGCTGGTCGACCAGCATCTGAACAGCAAGGAAATCGCGGTGCGACTGAACATCAGCTCGCACACCGTCGATCAGCGCATTCGCGGCGCGCTCGAGAAGCTGCGCGTCGAGCGGCGCGGCGAGGCGGCGCGAATGGTCGCGGCGGCCCTCGGCGCCTCATCGGAACCATATCAGCGTTTGATACATCAATCGCCGCACATCGACGCCGATGCGGCCAGCGGACACCAAGCCGGGGCGGTCAGTCATCAGATTCGGCACGCTGACCGTGCGGGGGAGGCCAGTCCTTCCGGTGTCATAACCGAGCAGAGACCGGGCGGCGCCTGGCCTTCCCTGCAAATGCCGTTCGCAACAAGGAGCCATCCCAGCAATGAGATGAGCGGCGGCCAGAAATTGCTCTGGATCGTCCTGATCGCGATCGGATCGGCTTTTTCGGTGGGAATGTACCTCGCCGGATTGGAAAGCCTGACCCGGCTGATCAAGACCTAAACGTCGCCCTCCATTGATGTTCGTGGCCCGGCGCGGGCGTCACCCGCGCTTTCGGGAAGGAAAAACCATGCGCAAGCAAATGATCGAAAATGCCGCCCTTGGAGTCGCTACCCAAGTTCGCGCGGTCGAGGACATCATCGAGGACGCCCTCGGCGAAATTGCCGAGCTGCAGGGCCGCATGATTCGCGCCCGGTCTACCATGGGCGTTTCTACCGCCACTGGTCACGCCGCCTTCGAACAACTCGCCATGGCCGTCCAGGGTCTGGTGACGGCGCGCGGCGGAATGGCGCAATGCCACGGCGTGCTGAAGGAAACGCAGCAGTTTGTGCCTGGCCTGCGGGCGGTCGGCATGGGCGAAGGCGAGGAATGCCCCCCAGAAGGCAGGAGATCGACATTGCGTGTTGTCGGCTGACACAAAGGATCGCTACGCCATAATTTTCGCTGCCAGGCCGTTGGATCATCATGCTTAACCCACTGACTTATTGGCTGATCGTTATCTCGGTAACGGTGTATGCATTTGGGCGCGGCAGGATGGACGAGCGGCTGGCAGCGTTGATTTGCCTGGTCGGCTCGGTCATGACCATCAGCTGGTCGGGCCCCGCGCATTATTACTTAGACATCGAAAGTGGCATACTCGCCGTCGATATCCTCGCCCTCCTGGGATTCGTCGGCGTAGCACTGCGCTCAAAACGATTCTGGCCGCTGTGGGTCGCCGGGTTTCAACTGACCTCGGTTTTGTCCCATTTCATCAAAGCCCTCCACTGGTCATTGATCCCACAAGTCTATGCCGCTGCCGAGCGATTGTGGATCTACCCGATCCTGCTGGCGATCGTCGTCGGCACCTGGCGCAGCCGGCGGTACTGGCGCCAATCCGGCGAGATCAACGCCACTCCCGCCTAGCGCTCGCCCGGCCAGTCGCCTAAACCCAGCCAATGGACTCCTCCGGTTCGCTGGCCGCTCTGCTTGACGCATTCGAGGAGCCGACCCTGATCGTCCGGTTGGGCCTGGTCGACCTTGCCAACCGCGCCGCGCGCGCGCTCCTTGGCGAGGCCATAGCGGGACGCGATCTGAGGCTGGCGATTCGTCACCCGCTGGCGTTGGAAACGATCCAAGCCGGGCGAACCGCCGAAGTGCAGCTGGCGGGAATCGGAGCGGCCGATCGTCCGTGGCGGCTGGCGGTTAGCCCGATCGGAATCGCCGGCACTCTGGTCCGCCTCTACGATCGCTCCCCGCTGGAGTCCGCCGAGCGGACGCGGACCGACTTCGTCGCCAATGCCAGCCACGAGCTGCGCACGCCGTTGGCAACGATCATCGGTTACGCCGAGACCCTGGCCGAGCCGGGCGCGATCGGCGAGGAGATGCGCGAGCGCTTCGGTGCCACCATCCAGGTCGAAGCGCGTCGGATGCTGCGCATCGTCGAGGATTTGATGAGCCTGTCGCGGATCGAGGCCGAACGGTATCGCGCGCCGGGCGAACAGGTCGACCTCGGCGAGGTGATCCGTATCGCCATCGACCACGCCGCCGGCCTTGCCGAGCGCCGCGGCTGCCGCATCGAGGCCATGATCGCCGCCGACCCACCGCTCATGCGCGGAGACTTTGCGCAACTGCTCCAGCTGGCCGACAATCTGATTGCCAATGCGGTTCGCTACGGATGCACCATGACCTCCTGCACGATTTTCGTGTCGCTGTATGTCGAGGGGGAGCGGCTTCAATTGGCGGTCCGCGACGAGGGCGACGGCATTGCGCCCGAGCATTTGCCTCGACTGACGGAACGCTTTTACCGGGTTGATTCGGCCCGCAGTCGCGAATCGGGCGGCACTGGCCTTGGCCTCGCCATCGTCAAGCATATCGTCGAACGCCATCGCGGCGTGCTCGACATTCGCTCGACCCCCGGAAACGGCACCGAAGCCATCGTCACGATGCCGCTGTCATAAAACGGTAACCGTGCCGTCACAGAGACTCGGCGAAGGCGGCGCTAGATCGTCCGCATCGCGTCGGCGCGGCCGACCACCAATGGAGTTGTTCGCATGAGAAAAAATCTGTTCGCGCTCCCGCTGGTAGGGCTGCTTGCGGCCTGCGGCAGCGGCGGGTCGAATGGCGGGAATTCCTCCAGCCAGATCAAGATCGTCGGCTCGTCGACCGTCTATCCCTTCAGCACCGCCGTCGCCGAGGACTTCCAGCGTGCCAACTCGGGCACAAGCGTAATCGTCGAATCGACCGGGACGGGCGCGGGAATGAAGCTGTTCTGCGCCGGTGTCGGCGGCCGATATCCCGACATCGTCGATGCCTCGCGCCCGATGAAGGCGAGCGAGTATGCCGACTGCGCCAAGGCTGGCGCCAAGTCGATCATCGAAGTGCCGATCGGCATCGACGGACTGACGCTGATCCAGGCCAAGGGTCAGCCGGCCCTCAATCTCACAACGGCGCAAATCTACAAGGGGCTTGCCGCCAACCCGTTCGGCAAGCCGCAGACCGCGACGACGTGGAAGGATGTCGACCCCTCGCTTCCCGCGACCAAAATCCGCGTCCTTGGCCCGCCGCCGACCAGCGGCACCCGCGACAGCCTGGCCGAACTGATCCTCGAAAAGGGCTGCGACAGCGATGCGGCCATGAAGGACCTGAAGAAGGCCGACGAGAAAAAGCACAAGGACGTCTGCACCAAGATCCGCGAGGACGGCGCCTACGTCGAAGCCGGGGAGAACGACAATTTGCTGGTCCAGAAGGTCGCCGCCGATCCGGGCTCGCTCGGCGTGCTCGGTTACAGCTTCCTCGAGGAAAATGCCGACAAGGTCGCGCCGGTCTCGATCGCCGGAGTCGCGCCGAGCGAGGCCAGCATCAGCGACCTGTCCTACCCTGGTAGCCGCAAACTGTTCCTCTACGTCAAGGGCGAACATCTGGCCGCCAAGCCATCGATCAAGCGGTTCGTCGAGGCTTATTCCAAGGCCTGGGTAAAAGGCGGGCTGCTCGCCAAGCGCGGGCTGGTGCCGTTAGGCGACGCCGACAATGCCGCCGCCGCGACTCAAGCGACGGCGCTGAAGCCACTCGACGCGTCGACGCTAAAATAG
>NZ_JACDDV010000006.1:18019-76345 GCF_013816785.1 Sphingomonas sp.
GCCATGAGCCTTACCGTCGCGCTCGTCGCGATCCTGCTGATCGCCGTCGCTGCCGGTCTCTTCGCCCTCAATCGGGCGAAGGGGCTGCGCCGCGGCGGCCAGCGGCTCAACAGCCTGCCCAATTACCATGCCTTCTATGTTGCGCTGTGGACCGCGCTACCGGCGTTGCTATTTCTCGCCATCTGGACCCCGGTCCAGGCGAACCTCGTCAACCAGGCGGTGCTCGCCTCCCCGGCCGGCCAGAAATTGCCGGCGTTCGACATGGCGCGCGACACGATCCTCGGCGAAGCGCGCGATATCGCCAGCGGTGCGATCGAAACCGGATTCAACCCCGAGTCCACTGCGCTGGCGCCGGTCTATGCGGAGGCCAGCGCCAGGTTCGCGGCGATCGGCGGCGGCATCGCCATCCTGATCGCGCTCGGAGGGGCGCTATTTGCGCTGCGCCGCGTCCGCGCCGACTTTCGCGCCCGGTCCGGGGTCGAACGCTGGGTGCATGGCTTGCTGGTCGGCGCCTCGCTGATCGCCATATTGACCACGCTCGGCATCGTCCTGTCATTGATGTTCGAGAGCCTTCGGTTCTTCAACCTGGTCAGCCCGACCGAATTCCTGTTCGGCACCGAATGGAGCCCACAGACCGCGCTGCGCGCCGATCAGGCCGGGTCGTCGGGTGCGTTCGGATCAATCCCGCTGTTCTGGGGCACTGCCTTCATCGGCGCGATCATCGCCATGATCGTCGCCATTCCGCTCGGCCTGATGAGCGCGATCTTCCTCACCCAATATGCGCCGTACCAGCTGCGCGCCTGGCTTAAGCCGATGCTCGAGATTCTCGCCGGCGTGCCGACCGTGGTTTACGGCTATTTCGCCGCGCTGACGGTCGCACCAATTGTGCGCGACTTCGGCATTTCGATCGGCATCGAGTCCGCCAGCAGCGAGAGCGCGCTCGCGGCGGGTCTGGTGATGGGCATCATGATCATCCCGTTCGTCAGCTCGATGGCTGACGATTCGATCGCCGCGGTGCCGCAGGCGATGCGCGATGGCAGCCTGGCCCTTGGCGCAACCCGGTCGGAAACGATCAAGAAGGTCGTCCTGCCCGCTGCCTTGCCCGGCGTGGTCGGCGGCGTCCTGCTGGCGGTCAGCCGGGCGATCGGCGAGACAATGATCGTCGTCATGGCCGCCGGCCTGGCCGCCAACCTGACCGCCAACCCGTTCGCCAGCGTGACCACCGTCACCACCCAGATCGTCCAGCTGCTAACGGGCGACCAGGAATTCGACAGCCCCAAAACCCTCGCCGCCTTTGCGCTCGGACTGGCGCTGTTCATCATCACGCTGATCCTCAACCTCATCGCGCTGCGCGTGGTGCGCAAATATCGGGAGGCTTATGAATAGCGCCACGCCTACCCGCTGGACTGATGGGTCGATGGAGAAGCGCGTCGCCAGGCGCTACGCCGCCGAGCGCCGCTTCAAGCTGTTCGGGCTGGCGGCCGTCGGCCTGTCGGTGGCCTTCCTCGCCTTCCTCCTCATCACCATGGTGTGGAAGGGCGCGGGCGGATTCACGCGGACCGAAATCAAACTAGCCATCGACTTCCCGCGCTCCGATCTGATGCTCGACCCCGCGGCACTGAAGGGACCGGAGGCCGCCGAGGCGATCGGCGCGGCGGGGATTGACGGAGTCTTGGAGCAAGCTGCCACACAGCAATATGGCCAAGGCGGTAGCGACCTGTTCGGCGAAGCGAGCGCCCGCGCTCTGGAGCGGCAACTGGTCAAGGACCCGGACCTACTGGGCAGGCGCGCCGAGCTGTGGTTGCCGGCCTCGTCTAAGGCCGACGTCGCCGCCAAGCAGGAAGGCGATCCGGCGATCGAGAAGCTGGTTGCCGGGGCGCAGACCCGTCGCGTCGCCAATCTCAATTTCCTGACCGCATCGGACGCCACCGACGCCTCGGTGGTCGGCGTGTGGGGGGCGCTCAAAGGCACCTTCCTGACGATCATGGTGACGATGCTGCTCGCTTTTCCGATTGGCGTGCTGGCCGCGCTTTATCTCGAGGAATTCGCGCCGCGGAACCGCTGGACCGACATGATCGAGGTCAGCATCAACAATCTCGCCGCGGTGCCGTCGATCATCTTCGGCCTGTTGGGCCTCGCGGTGTTCCTCAATTTCATGCACCTGCCGCGCTCAGCGCCGCTGGTCGGCGGGCTGACCCTGGCGCTGATGACCATGCCGGTGATCGTCATCGCCGGCCGTAACGCGATCACCTCGGTGCCGCCGTCGATCCGCGACGCGGCATTGGGGGTCGGCGCCTCAAAGATGCAGGTCGTGTTCCACCATGTCCTGCCGTTGGCGCTGCCCGGCATCCTGACCGGCACGATCATCGGCATGGCGCGGGCGCTGGGCGAGACCGCGCCGCTGCTGATGATCGGCATGCGCGCCTTCATCGCTTCGCCGCCCGGGGGTATCACCGACCCGTCAAGCGTCCTGCCCGTTCAGATTTTCCTCTGGTCCGACGAGGTCGACCGCGGCTTCGTCGAGAAAACTTCGGCGGCGATTATCGTGCTGCTCATCTTCATGCTGCTGATGAACGGGCTCGCCATCTATCTCCGCAACAAATTCGAACGCCGCTGGTAGGCTGGAAATCGACATGATCGACACTATTGTCCCCGTCCCCACCGACACTGCCGAACCGGCGATCGAGGATCGCTCGCCCAAGATGACGGCGCGCAATGTCCGCGTATCCTATGGCGGCAAGGAGGCGTTGAAGGGCGTCGGCATCGACATTCACGACGACCGGGTGACCGCATTCATCGGCCCCTCGGGTTGCGGCAAGTCGACCTTCCTCAGGTGTCTCAACCGAATGAACGACACGATTCCCGGCGCGCGCGTCACCGGCCAGATCGAGCTCGATGGGCAGGACATCAACTCCTCGGCGATGGACGTCGTCCAACTGCGCGCGCGGGTCGGGATGGTGTTCCAGAAGCCCAACCCCTTCCCCAAATCCATCTATGAGAATGTCGCGTACGGCCCGCGCATTCATGGCCTCGCCCAGGGCAAAGCGGAGCTTGACGCGATCGTCGAGAAATCGCTGAAGCGCGCCGGCCTGTGGGAAGAAGCCAAGGACCGGTTGCAGGAAAGCGGCACGGCGCTGTCGGGCGGTCAGCAGCAGCGGCTGTGCATCGCCCGCGCCATCGCCGTTGATCCCGAAGTGATTTTGATGGACGAGCCCTGCTCGGCGCTCGATCCGATCGCCACCGCGAAAATCGAGGAGCTGATCCACGAGCTGCGCGGCCGCTATGCGATAACGATCGTGACGCACAATATGCAGCAGGCCGCGCGCGTCAGTCAGCGGACCGCATTCTTCCATCTCGGCGAGATGGTCGAATATGGCAAAACCTCGGAAATCTTTACGAACCCGCGCGAGCAGCGCACCCAGGATTATATTACCGGCCGCTACGGCTGATCGGAGCAACGGACATGGCGACCACCAGCGGACATACGATCAAGGCATTTGACGAGGATCTCGACCGGCTGCGCGCGCTCATCAGCCAGATGGGCGGGCTGGCCGAGCATGCCATCCGCGAGTCGATGCGCTGCCTCGTCCAGCGCGATCTCGAAGGCGCCGAGCGCGTGGTCGAAAATGACAAGAAGCTCGACGCGCTCGAGATCGAGACCGAGAAGCGCGCCGTGCGGCTGATCGCCTTGCGCGCCCCGATGGCCGGCGATTTGCGCGATGTCGTCGCGGCGATGAAAATTTCGAGCGTGGTTGAGCGGATCGGCGACTATGCCAAGAACATTTCCAAACGCGTCCCGCTGCTCGAGAATGTCGGCAACATCGAGCCATTGTCGTTGCTGCCCGAAATGGCGCGCATCGCCACCGAGATGGTCCATGATGTCTTGAACGCCTTCGTCGAGCGCGATGCCGATGCGGCGGTGCGGGTGGTCGAGCGCGACCGGGCGGTCGACGATTTCTACAACAGCATCTTCCGCACACTCCTCACCTTCATGATGGAAAACCCCAACAACATCGGGCAGTCGACGCATCTGCTGTTCATCGCCAAAAATGTCGAACGGGTCGGCGATCACGCCACCAACATCGCCGAAATGGTCTATTACGCCGCCACCGGACAGCACCTCGCCGACCGTCCGCGCGGCGAAGACCTGTACAAGGCCTAGGGCGGTGGCTTCCAAACGCCTCCTGCTGGTTGAGGATGACCGCGCGTTGGCCGAACTGGTCGCGTTCCATTTCGATCGCGCCGGCTATGCGGTCACCCGCACCGGCGACGGCGAGGAAGCGCTGATCCTGGCCGATGAAATCAAGCCCGACCTGGTCCTGCTCGACTGGATGATCGAGGGAATCAGCGGGATCGAGGTGTGCCGCCGCCTGCGCCGCCGCGGGGCGACCGCAAACGTGCCGATCATCATGCTCACCGCGCGCGGCGAGGAAGACGACCGCATTCGCGGGCTGGAAACGGGCGCCGACGATTATATGACCAAGCCGTTCAGTCCCAAGGAATTGGTCGCGCGCGCCGGCGCAGTGCTGCGCAGGGTCCGCCCCGCGCTTGCGGCCGAGGGGTTGAGCTATGCCGGGGTCGACATGGACCTTGTCGCACATCGGGTGAAACGCGACGGTGGTGCGGTTCAGCTCGGGCCGACCGAATATCGACTGTTGCGCCATTTCCTCGAAAACCCGGGCCGTGTCTTTTCGCGCCAGCAATTGCTCGAAACCGTTTGGCCGCACAGCGAGGACATCGAGCTCAGAACAGTCGACGTCCATATCCGCCGATTGCGCATGGCGCTCGGCGAGCCGGACATCGTGCGAACTGTGCGCAGCGCGGGCTATGCGTTGGATGCCGAAGGGGTTGCCTAAGCCCCTCTCCTCGCCCCAATAGCCCACCCCATGGCACGCAAGAACAAGGGCAAGGGGGGCGGCAATCCTAATCGACCCCGATTCTGGGGCAAACACGCGGTGGCGGCGGCGCTCGACAATCCCGATCGCACGGTGTTCAAAGCTTGGTCGACCCGCGAAGCCGCGGAGTTTATGAACTTTCCCAAGGAAATGCCGGTGGTCCTTGCGGACGTCGCCGATCTGGGCCGCATGGTGCCCGGCGACACGCCGCACCAAGGCGTGGTGGTCGAGGTCGAGCCGCTGGAGGATATCTGGCTGGCCGACCTGCTGGCTGGCGCGCCCGAACGCGCGGTGCTGCTGGTGCTCGACCAGGTCACCGACCCGCACAATGTCGGCGCCATCCTGCG
The DNA here is from genome assembly GCF_013816785.1 of Sphingomonas sp. Classification (GTDB taxonomy): domain Bacteria; phylum Pseudomonadota; class Alphaproteobacteria; order Sphingomonadales; family Sphingomonadaceae; genus Sphingomicrobium. The sequence continues at coordinate 23,262 of NZ_JACDDV010000006.1, forward strand.
TTCCGCCGCCGCGTTCGGGGCGATCGGCATCGTCACACAGGACCGCCACGCGCCGCCCGAAGGCGGGGCGCTGGCAAAAGCGGCGTCGGGCGCGTTGGAGCGGGTGCCGTGGGCGCGGGTGGTCAATTTGGCTCGCGCGCTGGAGGAAATAGCCGAAGCGGGTTTTTGGCGGATCGGGCTGGCGGGCGAAGCGCCGATGGAACTGAAGGAGGCGCTCGGCCCCCCGCGGATCGCGCTTGTGCTCGGCGCCGAAGGCCCGGGCATGCGCCACAATGTCCGCGAACATACCGACGCGCTGGCCAGGCTGCCGATTTCGGACGCGGTCGAAAGTTTGAACGTTTCCAACGCCGCCGCGGTGGCGCTTTACGCGGCGAGCGTCGCCTAATGGTCCGCACCGCGCAAAGCCTCAACGCCAGCCTCGATGCGTTGGCCAAACGAGAAAAGGCGTTTAAACGGGTGCTGAAAAGCCACGGCCGGCCCGAGCCTCGCCTTAGCGAGCCGGGCGTCGAGACGCTGCTCCGGACTATCGTCGGCCAACAGGTTAGTGTCGCCGCCGCGCGGTCGATGTGGAACAAGTTGATCGCCAAATATGGCCAGCCGGTCGATCTCGCCGCGCTCATCGAGGCGAGCGACGAGCAATTGCGCGAGGCCGGCCTGTCGCGGCAGAAGGCGAGCTATACGAGGAGCCTCGCGGGACTCGTCCTGTCGGGCGAGCTCGACCTCGCGCATTTACCCGAGGACGACGAGGAAGCGATTGCGCTTTTGATCAGAATCAAGGGGATTGGCCGCTGGTCGGCGGAAATCTATCTGCTGTTCGCCGAAGCGCGCGACGACATCTGGCCGGCGGGCGATCTCGCCGTGCAGATCGAGATCGGGCGGCTGCTCGGCCTCGACGAACGGCCTTCAGAAAAGCAGCTCCGCGAGCTGGCCGAGGCCTGGCGGCCTCATCGCGGCGCTGCAGCCGTGCTAGCCTGGCATAGCTATAACAGCATCGGCACGGCGCTCTAGCCTAACGCGACAGCCCCATGCTGTGGGCGCGGGTGCTGAGCCCGCGAAAGATGCGCGGGCCGAGGTCAAGGCGGAACGGCGCGAGCTTTTCATCCTCATCGCCGCCGCGCCCAACGAGGAAGCTGGCCGATGCCTGGCCTTCACCGGCGGACGAGCGGAAATGGACGTTGAAGGCCACCATCGGAACGAACAGGCGACGTCCCTCGACCTCGAAGTCGCGGACCTGATCGAGCGGCAGTCGCACCGCGCTTTTCAGGCTAACCCGGCCGAGCGGCGGGATTGCCGCCATGCGGTCGCCGGGACCTGCAGGCTGCTGAAAGAAGATGCCGATTTCCTCGTCCTGTGCGGCATGAGCCGAAACCAGCTTGGCCTCGACCAGCACGTCGCGCGCGGGGGCGGAGCCGGCGTTGATGATCAGCATGTCATATTGAAGCATCACCTCGTGCTCGGTGACCACCGCCCGGTCGGGGGTGAACTGGACGCTGAGCTCGGGTTTGAGCCGGGTGGAGGTGATCAAACCGTCGCCGGCCGGGGGCGGAACGGGCACCGCGCGCGGCGGGATTGGATGATTGGCGGGGATGGGAGCAGGCGCGGGCGGAACCTTGCGCGGCAAGTCCGCAGCGGCGTCGGGCTGCGGTCCGGCAAACGCCAGCCGGCCGAAATCGGCGTAGCGGTCCCGCCGCGCGCGTCGATCCCGGAGCAAATAGAAAATACCGCCGGCCAGCGCGATCAGCGCGATGATCCACGGCCAGGTCGGGAACCCGCTTGGCGGTGACGCGGGCAGCGCGTCGTCCGCGGGCGGGGCCGTTACATCGAATGACGGCTGAGTGACCGCGCCGGGGGTGGGTCCGGAAAGGTCTTGCAGGCGCGAGGCCGGGGTCGCCGCGGGAAGCGTCGCATTGCCACGGGTGCGCGATGACTGGGCCGCTGCGGGCGGACGTGTCAGCGCTGGGCCGACCTGCGACACGGTGCCAGGTGAGACCGTCGATGGGGCGGCCCTCACTGGTCGCGCGGTGGGCGCAGGCTGGCCGGTCGCGGCCGTCGACGGCGTGTCGGCGCGGCGAGTGACGGTTCCGTTCAGCGTGAAGTTGCGCAATTGCGCTGGGCCAACGGTCTCGGCGGAGGGCGGCGGGGCGGCCGTGACGTCGATCGGCGCATCGGTATTCTGTGCCCAGGCCGGGGCCGCGAGCGCGATCATCGATGCGGCGGTGGCGCTTCGGAAATTGGTCATCGTCATGCGGCGCAATGCCGTCATTTCCCCGCCCTGTCTGCCCTAAAGAAAAAGAAAGGCGCGCGCATCAGCCCCCGCGACGCACGCGCCTCCACGCCCGCTTTTGCCTCGCAAGCCGCGCGAAGACAAGAGCTTGCATGCTTAGTGTTCGTCGACCAGCACCAGTTCCGCGTCGGAGACGGCTTCGATTGTGATGTGGGTCTCGCCGGTGATGGCGACCCCATCGCCGCCGCTCGCCTCGATTCCGTTTACCTTCACGGCGGCCGACGGCACTAGATACAGATGGCGCTGGGGGTCGCCAACGTAGGCGAGGCTGGCCCCAGCTTTCAGCGTCGCGCCGAGTAACCGCGCGTCGGCATTGATCGATAGGGCGCCGTCGTCGGCATTGCCGCTGGCGAGCAATTGGAAGCTGCCTTCGCGAGCCCCTTTCGGGAACGGCATCATACCCCAGGCAGCTCCACCCCGGGCCGATCGGTTTCGACCCAGATCTGGAACAGCGTCGTCGGCTCGTCCTCCAAATTATATTCGGCGTGGGTGACGCCGGATCCGGCGCTCATCACCTGGACGTCGCCGGCCGGCGTGCGGCCCTTGTTGCCGAGCGAATCCTGGTGGGTGATCGCGCCGGTGCGAACATAGGTGATAATTTCCATGTCGCGGTGCGGATGCGGCGGAAAGCCGCTTTTCGCCGCGATGCGGTCGTCGTTCCACACACGGATCGCGCCCCAGCCTGTGCGGGCCGGGTCGTGATAGTCGGCGAAGCTGAAATGGTGACGGGCGTCGAGCCAGCCATGGTCGGCGTGGCCGAGCGAAGCAAAGGGACGAATGTCGATCATGGCCGCAAAATGGCCCCTGGCGCCAAGCCTTCAAGTGTCAAGCATGTAACCGTAGTCTGGCGGCGTAAGCGGAGGCTTTTTCGGCATAATGGGCGGCCGACAGGCGCAGCATCGCCACCTGCTGCTCGTCCAGCATACGCACCACCCGCGCCGGGGCGCCGACGATCAGGCTGCGCGGCTCGAACATTTTGCCTTCGCTGACCAGCGCCCCGGCGCCGACGATGCACTGCGCGCCGATCACCGCCCCGTTCAAGATGCGTGCGCCCATGCCGATCAGCGCCTCGTCATGGACCGTGCAGCCATGGAGGATCGCCTGGTGTCCGATGGTAACCCTCGCGCCGATGGTCAGCGGCGCATCGGGGTCGCTGTGGCCGATCGCGCCATCCTGGAAATTGCTGTCTTCGCCAATCAGGATCGGCGTGTTGTCGGCGCGGATTACCGCCCCGAACCACACCGACGCGCGCGGCCCCAGGCGGACATCGCCGATCAGGTCGGCCGATGGCGCGACCCAAGCGCTGGCGTCGATCGAGGGAACATGGTGGTCGAGCGCGTAAAGCGGCATGGCAAGGAGGCTAATCCGAAATGGATGAAACGTCGATGTATCGCGTCCGGAAAGCCGCGTACCGGCGGTCGCAATGGCCTACGGCAGGGGACAAGATTTGCGCGACAGCATCGTTCCACGCCGGGCGGAGCGGATGCCCCTTCGTGCCGACGTCGACTTGCGCCGCGCCGGCGACCATCGCTATCGCGTCAATATCCTCGACTTCTCGCCAGCGGGGTGCCGCATCGAGCTGCCCGAACGTGTGCTCTTGCAGGAAATCATCTGGGTCTCGCTGCCGGGCATCGAGACGCTCGAAGCGCGGGTTCAGTGGGTCAAGGACTGGGTCGCGGGCGTCGAATTCACTAGGCCGTTGCACCCGGCCGTGTTCGACATGGTGGCGCGCCGGATGAAAAGAGACGCTTGAGCTCGGCAAACCCGCTCATTTGTGCATTCACTCCCCCTTTTATTTACCGCTTTTCCGAAGGGGAGGAATTGCGGTAAAGGTAAATTAAAGGGGGCGGCATGTCGAACATCGCGGGCAAAGCCTATGGCATGACGGTGGTGACACCGATGTCGCCCCGCCTGACCTGGTTGTGCTCCTATATCTTTCGCGCGGTGCGGTGCTTCCCGGCGACCTTGGGGCCGTTGATCGGCCTGTCGATTATCCACTTCGCTCGCTGGGCGATTATCAGGCGCGACCAATGGCCCAACCTCGGTAACGGACCGGAGCGGCTGCGACACGACTGCCTGCTGTTCTGCAGCAACTTCAATGGGACGTGGGACCAGTATATCGACGCCTTTTCGGCGGGCGTGCCCGCCGGGCTCAACCTCCTATGGTATCGCAATGTCCGATTCCCCGGGGCGGTCCCGAATACGCCATTCAAGGAATATATTCGCGTCAATCAGCTCTTTACCGACTTTTACTACAACGCCACGCCAGGCGTCGCGCAACGTGACATCAAAAGCGCGCTCAGGGTGCGGCAAATGCTGCTCGACCTTGAGCGGGCCCATGCGCGGCTCAGCCCGGCCGAATTCGCCGGTGCCTATCGCGCGGCGCTGATCGCAGTTCAAAACGATCTTGGCTCGCACGGGCCCTCGCCGGTGGCGTCAACCGACACGGCGACCGCCGATGCCAACAAGCTCCTCAGGATCGCCGAAGGGCAATATGCGGTAGCAATCTGATCGGACCCCTCGCGGAAAGGCCGAACCCATGCCGAATGTTGACGGCGGACATTATTTTCTGACGGTGCTGGCGCCGTTACTGCTCAGCGACGAGCTGGCCGCCGACGGGTCGATCGAATGCCCCAGCAACATGTTGCGCAAGCTGCTGGCGCTTATGCCGACGACCGGCGGCGGCCCCGAACCTACCCTTGCAGGATCGGAAATCGTCGGGCAGTTCGTCAGTCCGTTCGCACGCAACCGGCTTAACCACTTCGCCCGGTTCGCGGTAATCGAGGACGTTAATTACAATGGCCGGATCAACGGCGACGGGCTGTTCGAGGCGCTCAAAGGGATCAACCCGGCCGAGCTGCAAGCGGTCGATCATCTGTCACGGCCCTATCTGCTGTTCGCAGCGGAGTTCGACCCCAATCGCGAAGGCGCGCCCGAGCCCGACGTCTATCTCGACAGGCTGTGGCAAACGATGGAGGTCGAGCTGCGCCAGATTTTTGGGCATTGTTATCGCTTCGTCGAGGTGCAGAACGCGGGCGATTTCGTCCGCTACATCAAGCGGTGCCAGGTCGAAACGACCATGCCCTTCAACGATTACTGGATCGACCCGCCGCCGTTCAAGAGCTTGCGGATGTGGCCGCTCCTCGCAGGTGCAATCGCGCTGGCGGGCGCAGCCGGATTCGCCGTGTCGCGCGTCCTTCGATCCTTCATCGGCCCCGACCTGGAGTGGTCGCTAGCGTTCCTTGTGGGGATCGCCGTCCTGGTCTTCGTAATATTGTTCGCGATACGCCGGCGCGCCGTCCAGCCGTTTGCCACCGCCCCCGGTTCGGATTTGGCGACCATCCTCAAGGCTCTCTATCTGCAGAAGAATTTCGTCGATTTTGCAATCACGAACCAAGGCGGCCCGCCCGACGCGCTGAGCACGGCGTTTGGCGATTTTCTCAAGCAGCATCGACCGCGCGAGGCTGAACCGTCGCAACCTCCTGCCGTGGTCAGCGCATGACTACGGTCGTCGCACCACCCGGCAAGCCCGGCGCACTCGAACTAGCGGACATTCAGGGCAATATCCTTTCGGCCTATGGCAAGGAGGGCTTTCCCAAGGCGCGCTACCTCCTGATCAGTTCGAGCAACGCAGAGAAAGGCCGGGAGCTCGTCCGTTGGCTCTATCCAATGGTCACCACCGCCGTGCGCTGGCCGTCCAGCAAATATGGTCGCTTCGGCAAGGCCCGTGTCGAGCGACCGACAGTTGCACTCAACGTCGCCTTCTCATTTTGGGGCCTGGTCGCGCTTGGCGTGCCGGTGCGCACACTCGAAACCTTTCCCGACGAGTTCGTCCAGGGCATGGCGCGCCGTGGGATTATCCTGGGCGACATATTGCCCGGCGTCGCCAAACCGCCGTGGGATCCTGTGTGGCAGAATGAGGAATCGCAGGACGGGGCGTCGAAAGGCCACATCCTCATCACGCTCAACGCACAGATGGACCCGGCCACGGGCGAGGCGGTGCCCGAACTTGAAGCGATGACATCGGCCATCCGCACGTTCTGCGTGAATAGCGCAGGCGCGCTTCAAATGCTCGCCGGGCATGATTCTTCCGGCGCCGATTTCCAGGCGCTCTCCGCGATCATCGAACCGACCACGGACGGCTTTCAACCGACGGCCAAGGAGCATTTCGGCTTCACCGACGCGATCAGCGATCCCGTGTTCAGCGGGCAGTTCCCGCGGGATCTCGAAGCCGAACGTGCGCGCGGCAACGGAAAAATGACGTCGAATGGTGAATGGGTGCCGCTCGCGACGGGAGAGTTCCTGCTCGGCTACCCCGATGAGGCACAGGAAATCCCGGTGGGAGGAATGCTGCGCAGCTTCGGGCGCAACGGCACCTTCATGGCTTACCGCAAGCTGCAGCAGAACGTCGTCGCGTTCCGAAAATGGATTGATGAGACGGCACCGCGATACGGCGCGGTCTCGGGCATTGTCGACCCGATTGCGGCGCGCGCAACGCTGATGGCGAAAATCGCCGGACGCTGGCCGGATGGCGCGCCGATCTCGCTATTTCCCGATTATGCGACCTGGGTCGCGACTGAGGATTCGGCGACGGCGACGGTGGAGGAGCGGCGGCGCCTGTCCAATTTTGCCTATTTCGACGATCCGGACGGCGTCAAATGTCCGCTAACCTCCCATGTCCGGCGCGCCAATCCGCGCGACACCAATGGCCCGGCGCCATCGGATGGGCGCACCCCGTCGAAGAGCGGCACCGTGCTAACCGACCGCCGCCGCATCTTGCGCCGCGGCCTTCCCTACGGTGTCTGCCCGGCCGACGCGACCGTCGAAGGCGAGCATGGCATTGTCATCCTGATCCTCTGTGCCAGCCTGCAGCGTCAGTTCGAATTCATGCAGCAGCAATGGGTCAATTACGGCGCCGATGCGCGTGCAGGCAACGACACCGACCCGCTGATAGGACTGCATGGCGACAAGGCCAAATTCGTTATCCCCGGCGACCCTTCGGAAGGCCGCCTGCCGTTCATCGCCGATGCGTTGCCGCAATTCGTCGAGACGCGCGGTGGCGCCTATTTCTTCGTGCCCAGCATGACCGCGTTGCAAATGCTTGGCCTGGGAATCATCGACCCGACCTGATCAGGCTCAAGCGGGGTCGAACTCGACCACCAAGTGCGCCGGGAACGGTCCGTCCAGAGCCAGACGGCCCGCTTGGCCGGCGGCACGGCGCAGGTTGCGCTGGAGTAGCAAAGGTTTGAGCGTCTGGACTATCTGCGCCTCGGCCAGCGGCGCGCCGATGCACCAATGAATGCCGCTGCCAAGCGTTAGATTGTTGTGTGACGCGCGACCGGGATCGAACGCCTTCGGCCGCTCGATGCGGCGCGGATCGAACATCGCGGAGTGCGTGCTGACTAGCATTTTGGTGCCCTTGGGAATGCGCTTGGCGCGGCGCGTGCCTTGCGCCACGATTGCATCCTCGGCGCATTCGCGAAACGGCCCCGGGTTGAGGGGCAGAAACCGAAACGCCTCCCACAGGCAGCGCTTCAGCAATTCGTCGTCATCGGCCCGCGCAGCGGCCTGCGTGGCGCGCATCATGTCTGGGCGCCTGAGCAGCATTTCGAGCATATGCCCACCGGCCATGGTGTTGGTGGGAACGAAGCCGGTGATCATGCCGATCAGGATCGCCCGGATGGTTTCGTCAGGAACTGGCGCTCCGTCGGCCCCTTTCGCCGATACTAGCCGTGCCGCGATCGTGTCGCTGCCGGCGGGCGCCGCGCGTGCCCCCGCAATCGCCGCGTCGATGATCGGGCGGAGTTCCGCACCCGCCTTGACGGCTTCGTCGCGCACCGTCGGATCGTTGGACGGGTCGCCGAACATGAAGGTGCTCATCGCGATCGTGATATGGGCAAAGCGAGTTTCGTTCGGGACCGCGACCCCATAATAGCGCTCGCAGATCCGGGTCGGTACGCGCGTCACCAGATCCTCAATCGCGTCGATCCGGCCGCGGCTGGACATGACCAGCGCCTCGGCTTCCTCGGCCGCGATGGGCCCGACGATCGCGCGATTGTCACTGGTAGGAAAGGTGTTGGCGACAAGTTCGTGGAGGGCCCGGTAATCGGCTCCGTCGGCCATGCCGAGGAGGAAATTCGGACCGCCGTTGAGCAATTCGATCTTAGGACCGAACGGCACCGCGAACACGTCCTGGCGCTTCAACACTTCGATGACATCCTCGTAGCGGCTGATAAACGCCCACCCCCGAATCACGACGATTGGCCAGAATCGGCGCGCAAAGGCGTAAATCGCGTAGGGATGATCGAGCAGATAGGAGATCACGGCCGAGCCGATGCCGGGCTTCTTAGCCGCCACCCGGGCGGGCTGGAACCCGGTTCCGGACTGGCTCTGCTTTCGGCCTATCAGCGTGGCTGCTGCGTAGGTCATGTTATACCCCCTTTACCCGCGCAAGAACCAGGTCAGACGCGTATCTTGGCCACGATCGGCGATTGTTCTTCGAGCGACGCAAGCCCCGCGCGATAGCGCGACAGATGCAGTGCCGCCCCCTGACGCTCGGCAATCGCGATCGCGCGCCTGATGGCCGTCGTCGCCCCCTCAACATCGCCAAGTTGCCGCTGTAATTCGCCGCGCACCATAGCGATGTCCGCGCTGTCGTTGGCCATGCCGGTTTCGGCCATCACCGCCTCTGCCTTCGCGATTTCCTGACTGGCGGCCTCGAACTGCCCCCCCTCCATTAGCGCTTCGGCAAGCCACATGAAGAAGGTCGGCGCGTAGAGAACACTGCCGGTGCCGCGATAGTAGTCGATACCCGTCGACAGCACCGCAATCGCTTGCTCGATCGGGGCTGTGCTCATCAAGAGCCGGCCGCGCAGTATCTCGCATACGGCAGCATGGAATCCGATCTCATGCTCTCGCGTCAGGTCGGCCAGCTCGTTCACCATCGCTTCAGTCCCGTCGGTCAAGCCGTGGAATAGGTTGACCAAAATCTGCCCGGTCAGCGCCTGGGCCAGATTATAAGGCTGGCCGAGCAGCCGCGCCTCGGCCACCGAATCCGCAGCCGCGGCGAACGCCTGGTCGCGATGGCCAAGGCTGCTGTGAACGAAGCCCGCGTACATCAACATCACGACGCGCGGATCGTCGACCACGATTTCCGCGTAGGCGCGCCGCCGCGATGGGTCGAACTCGGCAAGTCCGCGTTCCAGAAAGGCAAGCGACCTGGCGAAATTGCCCAGCGGATAGCCGAGCACGCCTTGCGCGCGGCAACCAATCACGACCCACACCGGATCGTTGGCCGCTTCGGCTTCCTTCAGCAATTCATCGGCCCGCGTTTCCGCCGAGTGCAGCCGGCCGCACAGCAGGTCGTTGATCCACAGGCCGTGAAGAACGGCGAGCAGTTCCGCGCGATGCCCGGTGACCCCGCAAAGTTCACGCGCCCGTTCGAATGCGGCACCGGTTTCGGGGACGGCGTAACCAACCGTGGCGATCAGCGCCTTGCCCAGCGCAAGCTGAAGCTTCAACTCGTCCTGCGAGCGCTCAGGTCCATCGGGCATCTGGGCGACGCAGGCCAGCCCGTGTTGCAGCCGTGCCTTGGCCTCGGGCATTGCCGAATTGGCCAGCGCCGCCAGCCCCGCCTTCAGCCAATAGCCAGCGGCGGCCCCGGCGTTGCCGCCTTCGGCCGCATAATGGGCAAGCCTTTCGGGCTTGTCACGAGCTATCGCCGACGAATCGGCCTCGAGCAATTCCAGCAATCGCAGGTTGAGCCGCCTTCGATCGGCGCGCAGCAAAGTCGTGTAGGCCGCCTCCTGGATGAGCACGTGGCGAAACACGAATTGCTCCAGCCCGCGCGACGTGTCGGTCGTCACCAATCCGCTTTCGGTAAGCCGGTCGAGCGCGCCATTGATTTCGGCGATTGGAACCTCGGCCAGCGACGCCAGTAGGTCCCGTGTAAAACGGCGTCCGATTACAGATGCGATCTGGGCAATGCGCTTGGCCGGGCCGAGCAGGGCGAGCCGGGCAAGGAGCGAGTCCTGCAGCGACATCGGCAGTTCGAACTCGTCGATCGGCATCTTGCCCTTTTCGGTCGCCAGCTCGACCGTCGACCGGGTCAATTCCTCCAGAAACAAGGGGACGCCGTCGGCCCGGCGGAGGATCGCCCGGCGGACGCTCGGCGGCAATCGCTCGGCTCCCGGCACGCTCAAGACCAGTGTGCCGGCCTCGACCAATTCCAGTGGCAGGAGGCGAAGCCGCTTGACGTGCGAAAGATCGGCCCAGCCGGGCTCAAACTCGGGCCGTGCAGTGACGATCAACAAAGCCTGGCCGAATTGACCGTCACGGATCGCGCGATCGAGCACGGTCAGTGACGTGGGATCGGCCCAGTGCGCGTCCTCGAAAAAGACCAATAGCGGAACCTGGTGCGAGAAGAGTTCGAATTGCCGCACAAGCGCATCGATCGTCCGATCAAGCCGCTGCGACGCCGTGAGGTTGGCAACCGCCTCCGTCGCCGTCGCCTGGATACCAGCGAACCGGGCGAGCACTGCGGCGTCGTCCGGAGTGGTGTCGGGCGCCCAAGCCGCCACTCCGCCACGCGACGATCGCTGGAGATGGCTGACGAAAGGATAGAGCGGCGTTTCCGTGCTGTGCGCTGCGCACGATAGGTTGATGCGCTGCACGGGAACCGCCTGATCTTCAGCCAGGAAAGCGGTTGCCAGATGCGATTTACCGACACCCGGTTCGCCAATCAGCAGCAGCGCGCGGTCGGCCCCGGTCAGGGCATCGCCTAGCGTCGACCGCATGGTCGCCAGTTCGGCATCGCGCCCGACCAGCAGGATAGACCGCTTGGCCGTCTGGGACGCCTCATGCAGCGTTGAATCGGAAACGCGCCAGGCCTGGACCGGGGCGACAAACCCCTTGACCTCGAATAGGCCAATATCGATCAGATCGAACGTCCCGCCGAGCACACGTCGTGTACCATCCGAAACGACCACCGATTGGGGCGCCGCGCAGGATTGAAGCCGGGCAGCGAGATTGGCGACGGTGCCGACGACCTCATTGCCGCCTTCGCCGTCGCCCAATTGATTGACGATGCCCTCTCCGGTGGCGATGCCGATACGGATACTCGCTGCTTCCCCATTTGGGAGAATCAGGTCGCTTGTTGCCGCGACCGCGCGAAGTCCGGCCAGCACGGCACGTTCGGCAGCATCCTCCTGTGCGGTCGGATAACCGAAATAGACCACGGCGCCGTCTCCGACTCGGCTGCCGACATAGCCACCAAGGCTCCGTGCCGCGCCTTCGACTGCGTGATGGAAATGTTCGACCGCGTCGCTGAAATCTTCCGGATCGCAAATGCCGGCAAGCGCGGTCGATCCGACCAGATCGTAGAACATAATCGTCATCTGCCGCCGCTCGCCGGCGCGACGGGCACGATCGGGCAGCGCGACAATCGATCCTTCCCCACCCCCCTGGGTCAAGATAGAACCGCATTGGCCGCAGAAGCGGTTGCCCGCCGGTTGCTCCACGCGACACTTTTCGCAGTACATTTCGGCCTCAAGCCCGTTGTCTTACCGGGGAATTAAAACTGCAAGCGGATTCTGGCGGTTTGCGCCACCGAGTCAGGGGGAGCGAGGTGCATCAGCATGAGTTTGGTCCACGCCGCGGCGTTGCCCATGGCCCCGCCCAGGTGAGTTGGAATTACCCCGCGTGACCTCCCCAAAATGTTGAGCCGAGTTCAACCTGTGCTGAAATGGCACCGCAATGCCGCCACCCGCGCATTAGAATCTCTCAGCGAATCATCCGCGATCCTTGCCGACGAACAGGCAATCGAGCTGGACCTTCAGAAGAGCGGAATGATCGAGCGGCTCAATCCGCTGGAACAGCCCGTGCCATAAGACCCCAACGACTATTGGCGCGCCGATCAGTTGAGGCAGTTCGGCGATGCCGGGATTGCAGAGCTCTCCGCGCGCCGCAGCGATCCGCAGCAGCGGCCGGAGCCGGCCGAACAGTTTCGACAATATTTCGCCGTGGTAGAAGTCCGCGAGCCGGGGAAAGCGCATCCCTTCGCTGATGAACAAGCGCAGCACGTCGCCGCGTGGCGTGGCAATTTCCTCGACCAACGGCGTGAGAAACGCCTCGATGACCGACCGGATCAGCATGTCGGGCGCCGGAACAAGCTGATCGATCCGATCGACCCACGGCTGCAGCACGGCTCTAGCCATGCTTTCGAACAACCGCTCCTTGTCGGTAAAGTGATGAAACACCGTGCCCTTGGCAACGCCCGCCCGCTTGGCGACATCGTCGATGCGGGTCGCGGCGAATCCGTTGGCGACGAATTCGACAAGCGCGGCCGCAAGGATCGCGTCATTGCGAGCCTTCGCCTGTTCCACGCGACTGTGAGGGGTTAGCTGCTTTGCCACGGAGTTCCCCTGCCCTAATCGAGCGTCGTGCGCGAGCGCAGGATCGCGGCGGTCGAGACGACCAGCATGAACAGGATGAGGGCCAGCAACTCGGCGCCCATGTCCGCCATCACCTGCTGCTTGAGCAACGCGCCGCGGACAATTCGCAGGAAATGGGTGACCGGGATGATTTCGCCGATGACCCGTGCCCACCCCGGCAGGCCGAGGAACGGGAAAGCAAAGCCCGATAGGAAGATCGACGGCAGCATGTAAAAGAACGACATTTGCATCGCCTGCAATTGGCTGCGGGCGAGCGTCGAGATGAAATAGCCGAGCGCCAGATTGCCGATGATGAAGAAGACCACGCCGACCACCAGCGCAAACCAGCCGGCAAGGCTGTCGGCCATGGGAACCGAAAACAGCAGTCGCGCCGCGGTCAGCACGACGATGGTCTGGATGATCCCGACAAGGACATAAGGGACCAGCTTGCCAATCATCACTTCGATCGGCCTGGCAGGCGTCGCGAGCAGGCTCTCGAGGGTTCCCCGTTCGCTTTCGCGGGTCACCGCCATCGCCGTCATCATCACCAGCGTGAGTGACAGAATCACGCCGAGCAAGCCGGGCACGATGTTGTAAGAGGTGATGTTCTCGGGATTATAGAGGCGGTGAACGACCACCTCGAACGCCGGATCGGCGCTATGCAGCGCGACCGCCCCGACCAATTCGCGGCGCAGCGCTTCCGTTGGAAGCTGCGCGACCGCAGCAAGCGCGCCCGCCGCGGCCACCGGATCGGACGCATCGGCCTCGGCCAGGATTTGCGGCCGGTCGCGCTTCAGCACGCGGTGGGTGAAATCAGGCGGGATCGTGACGACCAGCATCACCTTGCCGCGGCGGATCAGGCGATCGGCCTCAGCTTCCGAGCGCGGCAGGTAACGCACATCGACATATTGCGTACGCTCGAGCGTCGCGACGACCGCGCGCGCAATCCCGCTGGTGTCGTGCGACACGACCGCCGCTGGCAAATGGCGCGGGTCATTGTTAATCGCATAGCCGAACAGCAGCAGTTGCATGATCGGAATGCCGAGGATCATCGCGAAGGTGATGCGATCGCGGCGGAGCTGGGTGAACTCCTTGGCGAGCACCGCATAGATGCGCAGGATCGAAAGGCGGTTCATGCCGCGTATCGCTGGTCGCGGTCATGGCCCATCAGCTGGATGAACACATCCTCGAGCGAGGGCGGAACCTCCTCCCAGCGATAGCCGTCGCGTCGCCAGGGATTGATCGCGGCTTCCAGCTTGGCGCGGTCCGTCCCGCTGACATGCACGTCCGCGCCGAAGGCCGAGGCGCTGATTACGCCTGGACTGTCCGCGAGATCGCGCGCCGCCCGGTCGATATCAGGGCCGCTGCCATTGAAAGTAATCAAGCCCGAGCGGCCAATGATTTCCTCAGCGGTCCCCCGCGCAATCAGCTCACCGTTGAGAATATAGCCGATGTCGTGGCAGCGTTCGGCCTCGTCCATATAATGCGTCGAGACGAGCACGGTCAGGCCGCGCGCGGCGAGTTCATGGATTTCGTCCCAAAATACTCGCCGCGCCTTGGGATCGACCCCGGCGGTCGGCTCGTCGAGCAATAGCAGTTTGGGCTCATGAAGGGTCGCCGCCGCCAGGGCCAGTCGCTGTTTCCACCCGCCCGAAAGCGCGCCGGCGAGCTGATCTCGACGGTCCGTCAATCCAAGCCGGCCGAGCGCGTCGCTCACGCGCCGGTCACGCTGGTCGAGGCTGTAAACGCGCGCGAAGAAGCGCAGATTCTCGGCGATCGTCATGTCGTCATAAAGCGAGAAGCGCTGGGTCATATAGCCCGTCTCGCGCTTGATCGCCTCGCTCTCCCGGCGGAAATCGAGGCCGAGGACGGTTCCCTCGCCGCTGTTGGGGGTCAGCAGTCCGCACAACATGCGTAGCGTGGTCGTCTTGCCGGACCCGTTCGGGCCGAGGAAGCCGGTGATCCGCCCTACCCCGACCTCGATCGCGACATCGCGTACGACATGCTTGTCGCCGAACCATTTGTTGAGATTATGAACGTCGATCGCGAGGGCCATGTCAGCGGGCCTGCGGCGAGACATCGATCGGCTGACCGGGGATCAGCTTATGCGGAGCCGACGGGGCCGCCTCGACCAGGAAAACGAGCTTGTCGCGAGTTTTGAGGCTGTAGATCACCGGCGGCGTATATTCGGGGCGCGACGCGACATAGTTAACGGTCGCGGTCATGCCCGATGAACAGCCATCGCAGGCGATCGCGACCCGCGTGCCCGGTCGATAGGCGGCGATCAGCGCTTGCGGGACATAGAATCGGACCCGGATCTGATCGTCGGGGATCAAGCTGATGATCGGCGCGTTGGCCGCCGCCCATTCCCCGCGCTGGAAGAGAACGTCCTCTATCCGCCCGCCGGCCGGTGCGAGCGGACTGAGATCCTGGACCTGCCGCTCTGCATCGGTCAGTCCGGCACGCTTGCTTCCGACCTGGGCCTCTGCCGACGAAATGCGAGCGGCGGCGGCGGCGAGTTCACCCTGAGCCGCGTCGCGCTGGCGCTGGGCGGCGACGGCGGCGGCGCGCGCCTGATCGATCTGCTGCTGCGCAACCGCGCCGGGCTTGGATCGTTGAGCCGCCAGATAACGTGCGAGGTCGGCGCTGGTGCGCTCAACCTCGGCGGCGTTCTCACCGAGCGCAGCCCGCGACTTGGCAAGGTTGGCGCGGTCGGTCGCGACCCCGGCCTGGGCCTCGTCGATCTGAGCTCGGGCCTGGTCGGCGCGTGCGCTCAGCGACGTCGGATCGATGCGGAATAGCGGCGCGCCGGCGGCGACGCGTTGGCCGCGGGCTACCCACAGCTGTTGAACGCTGCCCGCCACGGGCGAGGAAAGGTAGAGATTGTCGGTGACGACATAGCCGGTAAATGCCTCCTCGGCTTTTCCGTCCGGACGCAGCAAGAGCCCGGCGATCAACGCGACAATCGCCACGCCGACGATCGCCAAGACCGCCCTCGGCGGACGTCGCTTGACGGGCGCCGACGATCGCGCCTCGGGCGGTCTTGTCGGCTCTTTGGCGGCTTCGCTCACCTGTCTTGCTCCTTCGCTTTTGGCTCCTCGCTCCACCCGCCGCCGAGTGCCTTGTAGAGCGCGATCATGTCGCGGCGCGCGTCGGTTTCGGCCCTGGCCAGCGTGTCGGCAGCGGCAATGCTCGCCGATTCGGCGTCGAGAACGTCGAGGAACGGCGTGAGGCCCGCGCGATATCGCACGCGCGTCGTATCGAGCGCGTCGCGGGCGGCGGCGGCTCCGGCCCTGAGCGATGCGGCCCGCAGGCGGTCGGCGGCGGAACGGCTGAGCGCGTCCTCGACGTCGCGAAGCGCGCCGAACACTGTCGCCCGATAGGCCAGTTCGTTTTCGCGATAGAGTTCTTCGCGCAGCTTGACCGTGGCTCGACGGCGGCCGCCGTCGAGCAGCGGCAAGCTCAGCCCCGCTGCCGCGGTCGCCTGGATGCTGTCGGTCGAGAGCGGGCTGGCGAGCGCGGTCGAGACAAGCTCAAGCGCGCCGGTCAGATTGAGCTTGGGAAACAGATCGGCGGTGGCCACCCCGATATCGGCGTTGGCGGCAGAGAGCCGGCGCTCAGCGGCCCGAATGTCGGGCCGGCGGCGCAAAAGCTCCGACGGCAGCCCGGCCGGAATCTGGCGGTTGGCAGACGGCAACGGCGCATCGGCGGCCAACTGGCCACGCAGTGCTTCTGGCGTCGTGCCGATTAAGATGCCGAGCGCATGCCGAAGGCCCTCGCGCTCGGCCTGCAGCGCGGCGCGGCTCGCGACGGCGGTAGCAATTTCGCGCTCCTCGCGCCGCGCGTCAAGCGTCGTCACCAGCCCCGAGCGGATACGGACGTTGATGAAATCGAGCAGTTCGCGGCGGGCGCGAAGGTCAGCGTCGGCAAGCGCGGTGCGCGAGCCCAGCGTAAGATACTGGAAATAGGCGTCGGCAATTTCGGCCGCGATCATCACCTGCGCGTCGCGGCGGCTCCATTCGGCGGCGTCGGCGCGCGCCTTGGCGGCCTGGACCGAGCGCGCGCCTCCGCCGAACAGGTCGATCTCCCACGACGCATCGAAGCCGGCGCGAAAACTGGTGAAGTCGCTGCCGGGCCGCCCCCTGCCTGGACGGTCGCCCGCCGACCCGCCGGAAAGACTGCCAAGTGGCGCGTTGCTGCTGAGCTTGGTATAGGATCCCTGGCCCTCAGCATCGATCTGCGGCTTGTTCGCCGCCCCCGCAATGGTCACCTGAATACGCGCTTGCCTGACCCGCGATGCGGCTTGCGCGACATCAAGGTTGTCGGTGAGGCCGCGGCGGATCAGGTCATTGAGGAACGGGTCGTTCCAGCCCGTCCACCAATCCCGTAGATCGAACGGTTGCGAGGCGGACCTGCCCTCGTGCTCGTAGGTAGCCGGCATTTGGACTGTGCCAGGCACATGATCGGGTCCGACCACGCATCCGGACAAGCACAAGCCTGCGGCCGCCACAACGCGCAGTCGCAATCGGGCACACTGGACAAAGCTGAAGGGTCGTACGATCGGCTGCCTCCCAAGGCCGATGGCTTATCATTTGACTGACCGGTCGGTCAATAGTAATGCCGCGCGGCTCGAGGCGCCTGCCTTCACTTGACAATTTTTAAGAGGCCGCGCCCAACGCGCGGCCGAGATGCCGGGTTCTTTCCTTTGGCGTCAGAGCGACCGCTAACCCGAGCAGCATCTGGTTATGAAAGTGGCCAACGATCATCTAGAAGAACATTTGGGCCGCGGCGACCGGATCATCGATCTTGAGCATCCCGGCTTGCCGGACCGGCTTCAAAGAGCTGAGGCTCCAGGTCAGGGGCCGTCCGGTAGTATCGTTGGCTAATCTCGGATTTCTCGACCCCCGGGGCCGAGGTGTAAGCCGGTGCGCATCTCCGAATAAAAGCCGCGCCGGGGGCGATGCATTTGGGATCGCCGAGATTGGCCAGCGGAACGATATCTCGCGCGTGATTGCGTGATGGCGCTCCCGCTCGTGCTCGAGGGTCATTGTAACCAGTTCTGCATGCGGTTCATCAGCGCCGATGTTGTAGACACCGGCGTAGATGAACGCTCCGGCGAAGCCTGCAATCCCAAACAGGCCCAACAGAATAAATGCGGTGCTGGGCAAATGCCGGTGCAGATCGAGAAACTTGTCCCTTCGCCATCTGGAATCCCCCTCTTAATGATCTGCTCCCGCGGCTTCGGATCAGGACCCCTTGGGTTTGCGCGCGCTGTTATGCATCGAGACGATTTTCCATCGGCCACCAACCTTTATGAGCACGCTGGTCGCGACTCCCAATCGTTCAGCGATCTCACCCTTCTTCGTTTCGATCCGGTATTTGTAGCTTTCTGCGGCGAGTGCGATGGGGCCTTCGAAACGGACGTCGATCTTGTAATCCGAGAATCTGAATACCTTAAATTCAGCGAGCTCCGGCGTGAGGTGATGAGCGAGGTAGTTGCCGTACGTCCCTTCGACGCCGCCGGTTTCGAAAATCGCCGAATCCGTGGTGAAAAGGCGTTCGGTGCCGGTCGCGTCGAGCCGCTCGTTTGCCGACTTATATTGAGCCAGAACCGACCGGACCGCGGCCGCTTCGGACTCGGTGGCCGCATTGGTGGTGGCCGCCTTTGGTGCGGTAGGGTGCGGCGAACCCGGGTGTGCCGCTACGGGTTGAGCCGCCAGTGTTGCGGTCGCAATCGTAAGAATGATCTTCATTGTCGTCCCCATCATGATTGAATTTCAAAACCAGCCGCGAATGCCGGTGAGCAAGCTCCAGTCATTGGCGTCCTCCCCGGCCTCACGCAGGTATCGACGGGTGTCGCCGAATGCGCGGCGGTATTGGACGCCGACATAGGGCGCGAACTCGCGGCGGATGTCGTAACGCAAGCGCAGCCCGACCTCGGCGTCACTCAATCCCGAACCGGTCAGCGTTTCGCGGGTGTCCTGCGCGGCGAAGTTCAACTCCGCGCGCGGCTGGAGAATCAATCGTTGCGTAATTCGCTGGTCGTAATAGCCTTCGGCCCGCGCCAGCAATTCGCCCTTGTTGGACAGGAACAGCGCGCCTTCAACATCGAAGAAACTCGGTGCGAGGCCCTCGAAACCGACAGTGGCATAGACTCGCGAGGGGTTGGGTTTGAAATCGTATCGAAGCCCGCCCTGCAGATTGAAATAGGGCCCGACCGCGCGGCTGTAGAGCGCCTGGACCTCGGCCCGGTCGATCGAGCGGCCGAAGGCACCGTCGCCCTCGCTCTTGACCCATAGTCGATTGATGTCGCCGCCATACCAGCCCTCGCCATCCCACTCGAACCCGTCGCGGCCCTTGCGGAACTGGACCTCGGCGATGTTGAACATGATCTGGGTGAACTTCTGCCCGCCGTGGAACTCGTTGAGATGGTGGACGCCCATGTGCATGGCCGCATCGCTATAAACCGCATCGGCGGCGCGGGCGGCGGGAACCGGCGGCGGTGGCGCGTTGCCGGCGGGCAGATCGGTGCCGGTAGGCGCGATGTTTTCCATGCTGCTCATATCATGGCCCGCCGGCATCTCCGTTCCGGGCATTGAGTTCATGTCGTGGCCGGCCGGCATATCCATCCCTGGCATCGTCGACATGTCGTGGCCTGTCGGCGTCTCCAGTCCGGGCATGGTCGACATGTCATGACCGGCATGAAGGTCGGTTTTCTTTGCCGGAGCCACGAAACGCTTCGCCGCGGGCTTCGTCGCAGGTGATCGCTTCGAAGGCGCCGTAGTTTTCGACGTGGCCTTCTTCGCCGTCGGTTTTTTTGCGGTCGGCTTCTTGGCCTGCACGGTTTTCTTGGGAGCCGGCATTTTCATCCCCGGCATGTTCATGCCGGGCATCATGCTATGGTCCTGCGCGACGGCGGGTTGGGCAAGAGCCAACGCGGCCGCACCTGCCAACAGGGTCAGGCTAAGCGGCTTCATTTTGATTTTCTCCAGCCGGACGGATGGTCACGACCCGCATCATCCCGGCGGTCATGTGGTAGAGATTGTGGCAATGGAAAGCCCAGTCGCCGGCCGCGTCGGCTGTGACGTCGAAAGTCATCTTGCCGCCGGGCGGGACATTCACCGTATGCTTGCGCGGGCCATAGGCGCCATGACCCGTCACCAACTCGAAGAAATGGCCGTGAAGGTGGATCGGGTGCGGCATCATCGTGTCGTTGATCAGCGTCACCCGCACCCGCTCGTTGAGGCGGAATGGGATCGGCTCGGCCGGCTCGCTCATCTTCACCCCGTCGAACGACCACATATAGCGTTCCATGTTGCCGGTCAGGTGAATATCGAACGAGCGCGACGGCGCGCGGACGTCGGGATTGCGTGTCAGCGCCACCAGGTCGCGATAGAGCAACACGCGATGGTCGAGGCCTTCGAGCCCGACCGGTGGTTCACCAGTGCGGTCGGTCGGGTTCGGCGAGATGGTCTGGACGCCGGGACCATCCTTGACCTGCGGAGCGTTGCTTAAATCGCGCATGCTCATCGAGCTATGGTCCATGCCCTGCATCGCCGGCGAAGCCCCGGGCGTGCCGGCCATCGAACCGTGGTCCATTCCCTGCATCGCAGCCGGAGCGTTGGCTGGGGTAGATGCGGCTGCGCCGTGGCCCATCGCGGAATGGTCCATTCCTGCCATGGGATCCAACGGCGTAGAAGCGGCGGGCGGTGTGGCGGCGTGCCCCATCGCCGAGTGATCCATCCCGGCCATCGAGGCCGCAGCGGAAGCCGCCGAGACCGCTACAGCAGCGGCCTTGACGCTCCCGTGGTCGGTAGGTCCGTTCCAGCCCGTGAGTTTCCACAGATTGCCCGAGGCGTTCTGCTCGGCGGACGGATCGACGCCGCGCACCGCCGCCGGATTGGGCGAGTTCGGCATATCCATGCCAGCCATACCCGCATGGCCACCGGCGCCCATTCCCATGTCCTTCATGGTAAGGATTGGGCGCGGCCGGAGTGGGGGCACCGGAGCGGACATGCCCTCGCGCGGTGCCAGCGTCGCGCGGCCAAGACCGGAACGATCGATTGACTCGCTGACGAACGAATAGGCCCGGTCGCCTGGCATGACGATCACGTCGTAAGTCTCGGCGACTCCGATCTGGAACTCGTCGACGGTGACGGGCCGGACATTCTGCCCGTCGGCTTGAACCACCGTCATCGGCAAATCGGGAATGCGAACGTTGAAATTGGTCTGGGCGGCGGCGTTGATGATCCGCAGCCTCACCCGTTCGCCGGGCTTGAACAGGCCGGTCCAATTGTCGAACGGACCCGCCCCATTGACGGTGAAGTTGTAGGTCGAACCGGTGACGTCGGCGATGTCGGCGGGGTCCATCCGCATCTTCGCCCATTCGCGGCGCTCGGCCGCGCTCAGGTCGCGGCCGGCAAGCAGGCCGGACAGTGTCAGCCGCTGCATGTTGAAGTAGCCGCCACCCATCTGCTTCAATTTCTTGTAGATCGCGGCGCCGCTCATGGGGCTGTGATCGGACAGAACTAGCACATGCTCGCGATCGTAGGCGACCGGGTCGGCCCCGGCCGGATCGATGACGATCGGGCCGTAGAGGCCATCCTCTTCTTGGTACGCCGAATGGCTATGATACCAGTAGGTGCCCGATTGGCCGACCTCGAACGCATAATCGAAGGTCGAATGGGGTTTGATGCCCGGGAAACTGATTCCGGGCACCCCATCCATCGGGAATGGCACGAGCAGGCCATGCCAGTGGATCGAGCTGTCTTCATCGAGGGTGTTGGTGACCCGCAGGCGGACCCTCTGACCTTCCTTCAGGCGGACGAGCGGCCCTGGAATGGTGCCGTTGATCCCGACCGCCCGGCTGACCTTGCCATCGACCCTTACCGCGACCTTGCCGATGGTAAGCGCGATGTCAGTGCCGCTCACTGTGGCCAGGGGGCGAACCAGTCCCTGCGAAAGGGGCTGCGCCCAAGCCGGCCTGTACGCCGACAGGGCGAGGCCGCCGCCGGCCAGCGCGGCGCCGCTCAGGAATCGGCGACGGTCAAGTCTTGGGCTCATAATATCCTCTGCAAATATTTTATCGATCGCGAGCGTCCGGCGTGCCCGGGTGGTTCCTTTCCAATACGCCGGGCGCGGGCCGACCCCTCATGACCGGCGAGGATCGTTAGAACCGTGGAGGGCGCGCCTCCGCGGGATCAATTACTGACGCTCGATTGCCGAAGAGAGAGCGGCGCGCGCGCGGCGTATCCTCGTCTCAACGGCCTTTTCGCTAATCCCAAGCGCCTCGGCTGTTTCCGCCTGACTGAGACCCTCGATGGCATGCATGATGAGTGGTTCGCGAAGCGAAGTGGGAAGGATTGCTATGGCCCGTTTCACGCGCTCGAGTTCCTGCCGGTCTGCAGCGATATCCTCTGCTCCGCGCGCGTCGTCGATGACGGCGCGGGTTTCGTCAACGGGGAGGATAAACGAGATCAGCCGACGGACCTTACGCCTTCGCGCCCAGTCGCGGCATTTGTTGATCGCGATGCGCGACAGCCAGGCGCGCATCGGCCGGGACTGATCATATTGAGTGAGAGATCGATAGGCTGCAACCAGAGTCTCCTGAAGGATGTCGAGCGCTTCGTCTGCATCGCGTAAATTGTGGGCGATTAAACGAAAGAGGGGTTCCTTGTTGCGGCGCACGATTTCGGAGAACGCGGCATCCCGCCCGGCAAGGCTCAGCGCAGCGAGCTCGCCATCGGTAAGAGCCGAAGGATCGAAACTCACCGCGCGTCGTCGGTGAGCGCTCCGACCACCGCGCGGTCGAACTCTGCCGCTTGGTCCGGACGGAGGATCTGACGCATCGCGAAAATGTGTGCGAGTGTCTCTTTTTGAAATTCGCCCATCGTCGCATGGCAGCGATCGACCGCTTCACGAACGCGCGGTCCGTTGCCATGCTCGGTCTCAATGGCATCGGCCAGACGCGCATTTTCCGCGCGTAGTTCCAGCTCCAGCGCACGCCGGCGCACTGCAAACCGCGCCTCTATGTTCGCCAGGGCGACCTGTTGCCGGGTATCCAGCTCAAGCCGATGATGAAGCACGTCGTGCAGTTCGGCATCCGCGTGAAGTTTCGGGTCGAAGAGCTCGCGTCCGATAAATACACCGGCAATGGCGGCGATCAGCGCCAGGGCAATTGTAAGGAGGTTGCGGCGCACGGTCTAGCGAGCACCAACAAGAAGGGTCGAAGGTGCCAAAGGCGCGTCGAGTCCGAACGGCATGGATTGACCAGCGGCCCGCGCAGGATTCGCCGTAAACCCGCCGCCGGCCACGCCCAATATCAGTGCCGACATCAATATACCCGCTGCAAAGCCACCCCGCGTTCGACCCATAGGGGCACGGCCGATCGCCGCGACGCGCGCCAGCACCATCGCTTCCAGACCATCCAATGCGCCCGGCAATGGCGCGCCGGCCAACCCCGAAAGCGCTTCATCAATTCGGTTCATCGTGTCCTCCGACCCTGCCCGTGCTCAGTATACGCATATCGGCGGCTCAGCCCTCAATCGTCCGGACGGGAAGTTTGAGGGATGACGCGACGAGACACGTATTAGCAGTCGCACACCCTGCATATGGAGACCATCGCCATGTATATTCAAAACGCCCTCGTCGCGCTGGCCGCTTCGGCCCTCATCCCCACAGCTGCATGGGCGCATCCCAAGCTCCTTATTGCCAGTCCGGCCGCCCGATCGACGGTCGCGGCTCCTGCGGCGATCAAACTTCGGTTCAGCGAACGTCTGATGCCGAAAATGTCGGGCGGGACGATCGTCATGACCGGCATGCCTGGGATGGCGGGCCATGCCCCCATGCCAATTAACGGTGTGGCAAGTGCGGTCGGCAAGGATGGCAAGACGCTGATCCTGAAACCCAGGGCACGGCTGAGTCCGGGCACCTATCGCATCAATTGGCACATTGTCTCTGTCGATACGCACCGCGTGACCGGCACGCACGTCTTCGCGGTGCGATAAGCCGATGCCGGATTGGGCCTTAGTAACGCTGCGGCTTGGCCTTTATATCGACCTGACCCTGCTGTTCGGAATCGGCGCTTACAATTTGTACGGGCGATGGCCGGCGCGACCGTCTTCGCGTCGGATCCTGGTCGGGCTGGCCTTTGCCGGAGTGCCGCTGACCGTCGCGGCCTTCCTGCAAATGACGGCGAACATGTTGGGCACGTCGCTTGCCGAAATCGACGCTGCCACGGCGTCGATGGTCTTGTTCGAAACCAATCCCGGGACAGCCGCGCTGGGCCGCCTAGCGGCGCTGGCGGTCGCGGCGGTGGCCGCCATGCGATTCCGCTCAACCGCCGGCCGCGGCATTTTTGCTCTGTCAGCGGCTGTTGCGTTGAGTTCCCTCGCCTGGTCGGGACATGGCGCGATGAGTGAAGGAAGGGTCGGCTGGCTCCATCTTGTCGCCGACATCGCCCACTTGCTCTCGGCGGCTGCGTGGGTGGGCGCGCTAGCGATGCTGCTCTTGGCGGTATTCCGGAGCAACGACAGTCGGACGGCTGTCGAGGAGGCGCACGCCGCGCTCGACAGGTTCGCGCTCGCCGGCACGGTGATTGTCGCGCTGGTCTTGATCTCGGGCCTGGTCAACAGCTGGATCCTGGTCGGCCCGGATAATGTCGCGGCCTTGCCGGATTCCCTCTACGGGCAACTCCTGATTGCGAAGCTGGTGCTGTTCGTCGCGATGCTCGCGCTTGCATCCGCAAATCGCTATTTTCTGACGCCGCGACTAGGTACCGCACTCGCCGCTGGCGACATCCGTTCCGCGGTGACGGCGGTAAGGGTCAGCGTTGGCGCCGAGATTTCAGCTGCCGTGATCATTCTCGCCTTGGTCGCTTGGTTCGGTACATTGATACCGCCAGCGGCGGCATGATGGAAACGCCCGGCACGCAAAAATGAGCGCTTGACCTTGACATGATGTCAGGACTCATGACGCAAGCGTGAAGGGAATAATCCGATGAATCACGCCGATCACGAGACAAGTTCGAAGCACGGGTGTTGCGGAGGCAACAAAGCTGGCGGCCTGGTCGCAGAAGCTGTGAAGGATCCGGTCTGCGGCATGACGGTCGATCCCGCCGCGACACCGCATCATGCGCATCATGGCGGCGAGGAATATCATTTCTGCAGCGCGGGCTGTCGTACGAAGTTCGTCGCCAATCCGGACCGCTATCTGGGCGACTCAACTCGGCCCGAACCGGAGGCGACGCCGGGCGCGATGTGGACCTGTCCGATGCACCCCGAAATCAGGCAGGTGGGCCCTGGCACCTGCCCGATCTGTGGAATGGCGCTCGAGCCCGAAGAACCGTCGCTTGACGGCGCGCCCAATCCCGAACTGGTCGACTTTACCCGGCGGCTTTGGGTTGCCGGCGCCCTGACCGTGCCCTTGTTGATTGTTTCGATGATCGCCGAGATGCTCGGGCTGCGCATCGTCAGTCCCGCGGCATCGCCCTGGGTCCAGTTGGCGCTCACCGCGCCGATCGTGCTGTGGGCGGGAAAGCCCTTCTTCGAGCGCGGCTGGACATCGATCCGGACATGGCGCCTGAACATGTTCACGTTGATCGCAATCGGCGTCGGCGCGGCGTTCCTGTACAGCCTTGTGGCAACGCTGCTCCCAGATCTCTTTCCCAGCACGTTCCGCATGCATGGCGGGGTGGTGCCTGTTTACTATGAGGCGGCGGGCGTCGTCGTGACGCTGGTCCTGCTCGGCCAGGTTCTCGAGTTGCGCGCGCGCGCCGCCACCGGAAAGGCGATCCGCGCACTCATGGACCTCGCGCCGAAAACCGCGCGCCGCGTCGGCGCGGACGGTTCCGAGGAAGAGGTTTCGCTGAGTGACGTGGTGGCCGGCGATCGGCTTCGCGTCCGGCCGGGCGAGGCCATCCCGGTTGACGGGGTCGTGCTTGAAGGCAGCTCCCCGGTCGACGAGTCGATGCTGACCGGCGAGTCCATTCCGGTCGAAAAAGCGATTGATTCAACTGTCACCGGGGGCACTGTCAACGGAACCGGCAGCCTTCTCATTGAGGCACGCGCGGTCGGCGCGGACACCATGCTGGGGCGAATCGTGCGGATGGTCGCCGAAGCGCAGCGCAGCCGGGCTCCCATCCAGACGGTTGCCGACCGCATCTCGGGCTGGTTCGTGCCCGCCGTGGTGCTCGTCGCGGTTGCAACCTTCATTGTCTGGAATCTCGTTGGTCCTGAGCCGCGCTTCGGCCACGCTTTGCTGAACGCAATCGCGGTTCTCATCATCGCCTGTCCCTGCGCGCTCGGATTGGCCACGCCGATGTCGATCATGGTTGGTGCCGGGCGTGGGGCGCATGCAGGCGTGCTAATCAAGAATGCCGAGGCGCTGCAGGCGTTCGAGACCGTCGACACGCTGGTTATCGACAAGACCGGCACGCTGACCGAAGGCAAACCCAAGCTGATCGGGATCGAAACCGTCGGCGAGGTCTCGGACGATGATCTGCTGCGGCTTTCGGCGGCAGTCGAAGCGCAATCTGAACATCCCCTCGCCCACGCCATCGTTACCGCCGCAAAAGAGCGCGGGCTGTCGGTCCCTCCAGTCGACGACTTCGCCTCGCAGACGGGACTCGGAGTCAGCGCAATGATCGAGGGTCGCGATGTCGTCCTCGGCAACGCCGCCCAGATGCAGCGGATCGGCGTCGACACCTCATCGATCGAAGCAGCGGCCGAGGCCCGCCGGACCGAAGGTGCGGGTGTCATGTTGGTCGCGATCGACGGCCGTCTGGCCGGCCTGCTGGCGGTCGCCGATCCCGTCCGGCCTGCCGCCCGCGACGCGATCGATGCCTTGCGAAAGGAGGGATTGCGGGTCGTCATGCTCACCGGTGACAATCAGACCACGGCGCAAGCGGTTGCCCGCGCGGTGGGCGGCTTGGAAGACGTCCGTGCCGGGCTGCTGCCTGAAGACAAGGCGCGGATCGTCACCGAATTGAAGGCGGGCGGAGCCAAGGTGGCGATGGCCGGCGACGGCATCAACGATGCCCCAGCGCTTGCTGCGGCCGATGTCGGACTAGCGATGGGCACCGGCACCGATGTCGCCATCGAAAGCGCTGGAATGACGCTGACCCGCGGCGATCTATCTGCTATCGTGCGTGCGCGGCGCCTGGCCCGCGCAACGATGCGCAACATTCGCCAGAATTTGCTCTTTTCGTTCCTGTTCAACGGCATTGGCGTACCGGTGGCCGCTGGGGTGCTTTACCCGGTCAGCGGCACGCTCATGTCGCCGATGTTCGCCGGCGTCGCGATGGCGCTGTCGTCGTTCACCGTCGTCGCCAACGCGCTGCGCCTCAACACGGTGAAGCTGTGAATATCGGGCAGGCGTCGGGTGCAACCGGCGTGTCGCAGCGGATGATCCGCCATTATGAGAAAATCGGGCTGATCGCGCCGCCGCCCCGGCGCGAGAGCGGCTATCGCGACTATGGGCAAGCGGACCTCCACCGATTGCGATTCATCGCCAATGCCCGCGACCTCGGCTTTCCGATCGAGGAAATACGGTCGTTGCTGGAATTGTGGGGCGACCGCGCCCGGTCCAGCGCGGAGGTCAAGACGCTCGCTCTGGCGCGCGCGGATGAACTCCATCGCAAGTCGGTGGCGCTGGAGGGGATGCGGACAGTGCTGCTCGAACTTGCCGATCACTGCGCCGGCGATGCACGTCCCGACTGTCCAATCATATCGCGGCTGGCGGACGACACCGAGAAGTAGCCAACAGCTTTGTGACGGCTGAGTTTGCTGGGGTGCCCGCTCTGAATATCCCGCGCCAGGCGTCACATCTGACTCAAGGCCTTTTCTTCGACATTAGCGCGTCGGTGGCTCGACTTTTCGTCCTGCGAGAAGCAAATTCATTTTGAATGGCGCTGGCTTGCCAGCTCATTCAATCGGGCCGCTGCTTCGGCGCCATCGTCGCGCATGCCCTTCGCGATGCCGAGCTGGTCGGGCTCCCTATAGTTCTGGCTCAGCTTGAACTTGCCTTCGATGGCCGCGATCTCGATCTCGATTCCGACGATTGCCTTCAATTGTCCGGCGAGGAATTTTTCGGGCGCGTCGCTGGCGGCCCATGGGTTTTCGCGGCCCTGCTCCTGAGTTAAGGTCAGCGCGTCGACATGCGCGCGAATCCATGACGGATCGTCGATAATTCTCGGCCTTCCCCTCACCTGCACGACGGCATAATGCCAGGTGGGGACCACTTTCCCGTGGATTGCCTTCGCCGGATACCATGAAGGCGAAACATAAGCTTGCGGGCCGCGAAAGATGATCAGCGCCTCAGGATCATCCCTGAGCACCGGAACATGGTCATTCGCCTTTGCCAGATGGGCGCGCAGCGTACCGTGTTCCGAAGCATGGGCATCGACCAGAAAGGGGATGAGGTTGGCGATCAGGCCATGCGGACTAGCCGTCACCAATGAACCCAGCGGATGACTGCGGATCAGATCGTGCATGACCTCGAGGCAGTCTTCGCGAAAGGCGGGCTGTCGGTACATCATTGGCCTCCGAAACTCTGGCGGTCTTATTTCCCCGCGGAAATGGGGCGCGCTTAATCATGTGCAAGTCCGGCATCGCCTGGATTCTGATCGATCCAGGTCAAATGCAGGTGCCCGACTTCGGTGCTCTGCGAACCCCGCAGGAATCCCCGAGCCAGAATCTGATCGACGATCGCGCGGTAGATAGAGGACTTGTCCAGTGCAGCAACGTCTTGCTCGGAGCGCCAAAGGGTCAGGACGGTGCATCGTTCCTCATTTCGGAACATCAGAACGCCAACGCACCCAGTGATGGATTGAAACATCGGGAGCGAGATGTCGCGAGCGAACGCCTCATACTCCTCAACACGAGACGGATCGACTTCGGTCCACCAGCTTCTAGCTATCATTTCATGCCTTTTCGTAGCGCGCGCGACCAACGGAATGCGGTCGGCGGGCTGCCCCCTATCCGGAATTGCGCGCCTACTAAAGCGATCAGGTCAGCTCCCCCGTCCTCTGGTAAGGGCGAAATACTTTGCTTTACGAGGCACTGTGTCACCGGTCTTGGGTCGCGACCCAAACTCTCTCTGGGGTCAGTCGTGCCTACCGTTTCGCTTCGGTATTGATCAACCATGGAACTCCGAATTTGTCGGTTAGCATTCCGAATCCCGGTGACCATGGAGCTGCCTGGAACGGCATCGAGGCGCTTCCCCCCACAAGAAGGGCATCGAAAATTCGCCGCGCCTCCATCTTGTCTGCGACATGTACCGCCACGCTAAAGCCGCCGAGTTTCACGTCGTCCTCGGTAGGAGCATCGCAACCCATCAACGACTGATCACCAACATCCAGCCACGCATGCATAATAAGTTTTTCGAATGCAGGGCCGAGCTTCTCCTCGCCAGGTACTTCTCCGAACGTAACCATCGCTTTAATTTCGCCGCCAAGAACTTCCGTGTAACGCTCGAACGCCTCTGCGCAATCACCCTTGAAATACAAATTAGAGATAATCTTCACAATATACTCCGCGTTAAACGATCAGAACGACCTGTTTTAAATTTGTTGCCTGGCCGAACTAATGTTCGGCTTCAGTTTAATGTGATGCGCAGTACTGACTTCTGTCTGCGTCCGCCGGGCGTAATATCGCGAAAAGCTCTGAACGTGCGAATGTTACTCAATTAATGTTCGACGGATTATAGACACGAGATTGAGCTTCCTGCCTTCCTCTTTCCGAAGAATGGAAAAAAGTTGTGCGCGCTGCCCTCGAATATTTACGACCAACCGGAAGTTCATCGCCACTGGCAAAACGAACAATCGTCCTCCCATGAATCGAGCGGCGTACCGAGGTAACATAGTCTTGCCGAACGATGTACGATCGATGGATCCTTACAAATTTTTGAGGATTAAGCTTATTTGAAAACGAGCCGATCATCTCTCGATATAGATGCGTTGAATTTCCGGTATAAAGGCGCACATATCCGCCTTCCGCCTGGATCCAATCAATTTGATTGAAATCGACTCTCACGAACTCGCCGCGGCGCGGGATCCAAAGGTGGTCGGACTCGAAGTCTGGATGCCGGTGTTGGTTGCGAAGGACTTCGAGAGCAAGCTTGATCTCGCCAAACCGGATTACAGACTCACGTGCTTCAAGCGCAGTCCGCGCGCGCGTGAGTGCGACTTCAAGGCGTGAGCGGCGAACGGGTTTTGCCAGGAAATCAAGCGCGCCGGTGTCGAATGCGTGTACGGCGAACGCGGGAAAAGCACTCACGAAAACTACTAGCGGCGGAGCACGGCTGCCATCTACGAGTTGACCAAATTGCTTAGCGATATTGAAGCCGTGAAGCCCGGGCATCCCAATGTCCAGCAACAGCAAATTGGGCGATAAAGCCACAATCTGCGAAAGCGCCTCCCCCACGCTACGTGTCCGCGCGACGACCTCAACACCCGCGCACCGCGAAAGCATGCCCGAAAGCCGATCAACCGCAAGCGGCTCTTCATCGTAAACAAGCACCCGTAAACTTGTCGTCACTGCGCTCAGCCCATGGTTAAAAGATGCACGACTTGAATATCAGCGATTGAAATCCGCGATCCAATTGACTTCCCAAGTTCTGCCGGCGTCCGCGGAGAAGGACTGCTCAATGCGGAAAGTGGCCCCAGTCGTCCCGCTGAAGATGAAGCGGGCGAGAATCTGCCGACCGCCGAAAGTGTCGGCGTTGTAGAACTCACCCCCGCCCTTGCCGTCGAACACGCCGACCATGGGAGGGGTGAGCGCACCGTCCCGGCTGTTGGCCCAGCTGATCTTCCACTCCCGGCTCGCGGGGTCGTACAATCGTAGGCTCAGGCCCTGGATTTCCCCAGTTGGCCCGGTGACACGAAGTTCCCCGAAGTTCGCCGCGCCATTCCACACCTTGGCCACCGTCGAGATCCCGTCGAATTGGACCCACTCGCTGGAACCGGTGAGCGGGCGAAGGCGGCGTGCAACATGGGCTTTCCAAGTTCCGAACTCGAAGTCGAAGTCATGGCTGCCATCGCGCGGCTGAGGCGCCCGGATCGGCGCCGGCCGTGTTGGAATATCCTGCGCGGCGGGAATAGCGAGGGCTGTTCGGGTTTCGGCCTGCGCGGACGCGGCGAGAATGCCGCAAAACAAGATTGCGGCTGTCCGGCAAATAATTGTCATGCAGGGAGAGTTACGCCTAAAGTGGCTTAGGCCAATGACCACTTGGGATTAAATCCATATGACCTCTCGCGGCAGGAGAGCCTCGGGCCGCTTTCCGGCCCCAATGGCGATCGACCATTCGTCACGCGTCCCGATCCACCGTCAGATTTTCGATTGGTATCAAGCTGCCGTGGTCACTGGCCAGTTGCGCCCGAGCCAGGGCGTCCCTTCGACGAGGGGGCTGGCGAGGGAATTGCAGGTGTCGCGCGCACCCGTGCTGGCGGCGTTCGAGCAACTCGTGGCCGAGGGGTATTTCGTTGCCTTGATTGGCGCAGGGACCAGGGTAGCGGACAGCATCCCTGCGCAGTTCGCGCCTGCTCGGCAAGGGCACGAAACTTTCGTTCGGCCTCTCGGCGGGGCACGTTTTGTCTCAAGGCGCGCGGCACGCCTGTCCGTCGACGACGGTCCCTGGCTAACGCATGCTGGAGCGTTCCGGGCCAGTATTCCTGCCCTGGATCATTTCCCTATCGCGATCTGGGGATCGATGCTCGCGCGTTATGGGCGCAGCGCGGCGCATTCGATGTTGGGATACGGCAATTCGATGGGACACCCGTCGCTTCGAGAGGCTATCTCCGGCTATCTTGGAGCGGCGCGCGGCGTGCGCTGTGGCGCCGATCAGATCATGATCGTCTCAGGATCGCAGCAAGGCCTCCAGATCGCGGCGCGTGTGCTGCTCGATCACGGTGACGCGGTATTGATGGAGGAGCCTGGGTACCCCGGTGCGCACGCCGCGTTCAGGTCGGCCGGTCTGCGCATGGCTCCAGTGCCGGTTGATGCCGACGGAATGGACGTCGCTGAGGGCCGCCGCAGGGCGCCTGGCGCAGGCGCGGCCTACGTGACCCCGTCGCACCAGTACCCGCTCGGGATGGGGATGAGCGCGACGCGTCGGCTGCAGTTACTCCAGTGGGCCACCGAAGAAGATGCATGGATAATCGAGGACGATTACGACAGCGAATTCAGATACGGAGCTCGGCCGGTGCTGTCGCTGCAGGGACTCGATACCGCGGCCCGGGTGATCTACCTCGGCACGTTCAGCAAGGTGATGTTCCCCGCGCTTAGGATCGGGTACCTCGTCATCCCTGAAGATTTGATTTCATCATTCCGCGCGATGCGGGAGGCAATGGATATCTTCCCGCCAACCCTAACGCAGGCCGCGCTCGCGGACTTTGTCTCCGAGGGGCACTTCGCGCGCCACCTTCGCCGCATGCGCATTCTCTACGACCGCCGGCGCAAGCGTCTGGTCGCCTCCGTGACTTCGCAGTTCGGCAACGATGTCCGTATCGTCGGGATCGAGGCCGGGATGCATCTGACTCTTCTATTGCCCGACGCATGTGACGACGTCGACGTCGCCCGGCGCGCGAGCGCCGCGGGCCTTTCGGTTATCCCGCTGTCGACGTGCTGGCTGGAAGAGCCCGAGGTTAGCGGCATCGTTCTCGGATTTGGGAGCGTGGATGAGGGTGCGATCGACAGCGCTGTGGAGCGGCTGGCTAGGATCGTAGAGGCGTCCCCTGGTTTTTAGGTCCTACCCAAGCGACACCGAGGCTATTGGTCCGGTCGACGTTCACCGAACTGGTCGAACACATGCTCCAGGCGGGAGCCGACCTTAATTCCGGGAAGGCACCAGCATGCTCAATCGGGAACCAGCTATCGCTGTTCGCATCTCGTCCAGTACCTTCACCACGACAGGCGCGTTCTGGATCCGATTCCAGTAAGCTGAGACCTTCGCATGTCTTTCGATAATCGATGAGATGCCCAAAGCCTCGGTCATCCGGTCCGCGAAGAAGAAGAGGTAGGGTACCAGCGCGCAATCGGCGATCGTGATGGCGCCACTCGCCGCGGCTCCGTCTTCTTCCATGAAATGGTCCAGATGCGAGAGCCCCTGGTCCATGGCCATGACGCAGCGCTCGATAGTGCTCTGGTCGCGATCAGATGCGAAGAGTTGTCCGAACAGCGGGCCGGCCGGAGCCTGCAAGTATATTTCAGCCAGGTGCGCGATAAGGCGTACCCGCGCGACGGCTGTGGCTGCGAGGGGTCGAAGCCCACACCCTGGGAAAGCGTCGGCCAGATATTCGACGATTACGGTCGACTCGGGTAACGCGCTGCCGTCGTCGAGCACCAAGGTCGGCACGCGCCCGATCGGATTGAGGGCCAGATATTTCGGCGACTTCTCGTAGTTCGGCAACCATTGCCCTGAGGGCGCTATCTCCACCGGAAGATCATGGGCGTAGACCCCGAGCCTGACACGCGCTGCGAACGGCGAGACGAAGGAATTCAGAAGTATCACAGTGGTTCTCCAAGCGATCGAACGAGGATCAGGCTTGCTATGGTCGAATGAGGGGAGGGCGGGCGCGGTCCATGAGGAATGGCCGCGCATTGGCCCGTTGACGCTAGGCGGCCTCGGCCAGCAATGCCGATAGCTTGTTCAATTCGCTCTCCCAGCCCGCCCGCTTCCTTTCCGTCCAGATCTGGTCGTGCATCCGATGGAATGACAATATCAGCCGGGTCCCTTGCGCGACCTCTATCAGCTGGACCTGGGTTTGGAGTTCGTACGTCGCCACGCCCGGGACGAAATCCACGATGTCGGTATATTCGAGCTGGTGAGGAGGATTCACCAAGGTAAAAACGAGCCTCGTTTCCGTCTCTAGCGGCATGCCAGATTGAAGCATGAAGGCACGCGTCTCGTCGGTATCAGCTGTCATCGTGTAACGCAGCGCTCCGCCGGCTTTCAGATCCATCGATGTCACCGTGACTCGGAAACCCTGCGGCCCCCACCATGCTTCGATGCCCTGCTTCGTCGTCCAAAGGTCCCACACCTGATCGACAGGCGCCTTCAAGATTCGTTCAATGGTCAGATAGTCGGGTTTTTCCGCGCCGTTGGATCGAAAGTGCATTTAGTCTTCCTTCGTGGCCGAGTTGGGGGTGGCGCGACGCGTCAGTTCGTTTTCAAGTCGCTCCAGTCGCGGCTCCCATGTCGCCCGCACGTCGTCGATCCACGAGGCCGCTTCGGTAAATGGTTCGGGGCGAAGCGAGTAGAGGCGACGCTGCCCGTCACGTCGGACGGTAACGATGCCGGCATCGCGTAGAATACCAAGATGTCTCGATACCCCCGATTGCTGAATCCGTGATGCACGGACGACGTCGGTTACGGAGCTTTCCCCATTCCGCAGGTACTCGACGATGCGAAAACGCGCCGGATCCGTTAGCGCGGTGAATAATGCTATATGCCCGATCATGTATATACACTTAATTCACTTCATGGCGCGGTGTCAATGACAAGAAATCGCTAACTCGGCAATTTTCGATGCTGGGAATGACGTGCTTTCGCATCACCTTTCGGAGGAGGTGGCGCTCTATGACGTCGTCTGCGCCCGCGAGCTCCTGTCCCGGGCGACAATACGGCGAGCCCCGGATCGACGCGTCAGACCGAGGCCGAATATGGTGGCGCAGGAAAATACTCGATGCCCTTCTGCACGGCCCTTGCAAATCCGGGGTCGCCTAATTCGCCGACCAACCAGAGTGCCATATCGATTCCTGCTGACACTCCAGCGGCGGTGACGACGTTTCCGTCGCGCACGAACCGCACGTCGTCCAGCACCTCGAGCGCCAAGCCGCTGGAGCGAATCTCGGCGATCGCGCCCCAATGGGTCGTCACGCGTTTGCCTACCGCAGGACCCGCGGCGAGCAGGACGCGCACGCCAGTGCAGACGCTCGTCACCCAACGACACCGGGCCGCCTGTTCGCGGACGTAGTCGAGCACCGCCGCATTCTGAGCTAGCTCGCGGGTGCCCACGCCACCCGGCACGATCAGCACGTCGAGTGGGGGCGCGGTTTCGAGCGAGTAATCGGGAACAATGCGCATCCCTTTGGCGCAGCGGACCGGGTCTGTAGTCACCGCCATCGTGAAGACGTCCGCAAAGCCTTCACGCTCACCCGCTGCCCATGTCAGCACCTCATAGGGCCCGACCGCGTCCAGTTCCTCAACGTCGTCGAAGAGAAATATTCCGATGTTCATACTCCGCGCTCCTGAGTGCTTATCCATCGCTTTCCGGGCCTCCCACGGACGCGGCCTCGCCTTTCTCTGACCGGGCGCAGGCGATCATGTCCACTTCGACGACAGCTCCCAACGGAAGACCCGCGGCGGCGAGCGCCGTCCTGGCAGGCCGAAGGTCGCCGAACGCTTCGATGTAGGCCGCGTTCATGGCGGCAAAGTCGTCCATTGCTGCGAGATAGACCGTGCATTTCACGACGTCGGCGAGCGACAGGCCCTGAGATTGCAGAACCGCTTCTGCGTTGCGGATGGCACGTTTCGTCTGCGGGCCGATCCCACCTCGCACCAGCGCTCCATCATCGTCCAAGCCGACCCGGCCAGAAAGGAAGATGAGCCCCGCCGCCTCGATTCCATCCGAATAGGGACCCAGGTTCGCGCCGGGCAAATTGAAATGCCTGTTATTCATGTTCCACTCACTCCAATTCGAGGCTGGCAGCGCCTGCGAGTACGGGTACGCATCTGCCGGCTACTGTGGCTTTAATTCCGTCGCCGGTACGCGTGGCAGTCACGCGCAGAAGGCTGGGACGCCCCATCTCCACCCCCTGACGGACAGTCAATTCCAAGCGATCTTCGGCCCCAAGAGACAGGAGCAGACCCGCAAGCGGAGCGTTGGCGCTCCCCGTGGCCGGATCCTCTATCGTGCCTGCGAGCGGCGCAAACATGCGGGCGTACAGATTTGAGCCGTTGCGGACGTACAGATGAAGGGAAAACCGGTCACCAAGTTCGGGGTGCCGGGCACGAAAGTCCCGAAAGGCCCGCTGGTCGGGCACGCATTGCCCAAGCGCCGTCGGAGTAACGCAGGCGACAACGTACGGGTTACCCATCGCCACCGCCAAGGGCGGGTGGTCGTGCACGAGCACATCGCCGGACGCAATTCCGACGCAGATCGCGATCTCCTCCGGGCTGTATTCCGCGCCCTTCCAAAGAGGCTGTGGAGCGGTCAGAAGTGCGCCAACGACCGCATCGGCGACGCGCTCGATCTCGATGTGCACCACGCCTGCCGGAACCTCGAAGCGCATACTGGAGTGCTTTGCAGTGGCGCGGCGCGCGAGGACGTACGCAGTCCCGATGCACGGGTGGCCCGCGAACGCCATCTCAGCCGTACGATTGAAAATTCTCAGCCGCGCGGTGTTTCCCGGCTGCGTCGGTGGCAGCACGAAGGTCGTCTCGCTGAGGTTCATCTCGGCGGCGAGCGACTGCATCTGTGAATCGGAGAGTCCGCGGGCATCGACGAACACCGCCAGAGGGTTACCGCCGAACCGTCTCTCCGTAAAGACGTCGACCGTCTCGAATGCGTAATCCATTCTCTCTCCCCCAACAGCGGTCGTTCGTCTACTCCGGCGCAGCCGAAGCCGCCGCAGGCCCGCGCACGGCCTTTCTCCGGGCCGACGCTTCGGTCAATGACGGATGAATTCTCGCCACGCCGACACTCACTTCGGATCGCGCGGAACTCAGAGGTAACTCAGCCACCATTGAGACCGTTTGGACTTAATATTGGCGAACCAGATGGCGATCGGCCGCAGGATCAATAGCGTCGCAATCCAAATTGCATAGACCCAGCCAAGGCCAAATCCCCAACCCGCTTCCTTCAAGGGCGCCGAACTTTCGATGAAGCCGGCGAAGCTCGAGGCTGGCAGGCCCAACGCCATGCCGATCAGCAGTGCCGCGGTGTGGATCAAGTAGATATGCAGGACGTAGGTGAAAAACGGGGCGCGCCCAAACGCGCGGAGCATGGGCAGTCGGCGCGGGCCCACCGGCGACAGCGCTGCGAGCAGCAGCGCCGACACACCGAGCGTTAGCAGCACATACTGGGGCGTCGGCGGATATTTGGTAACGTTGAAAAAGGATAGCGCGCGCAACAGGATCGTCGGTCCGATGCCGAATGAACGAGGATCGCCGATCCCCGAAACACGAAGGATAACGAAACATACCAGCATGACCGCCCCGGCGACCAGCACTCGCCGCCTCCTTATCACTCCTTCGCCAACGATTGTCGTTGCCAGGCCGTATCCGAGCAGCAGTATTCCCGCCCACGGAAGTGCCGGATAGGCGACGACGCCGGGCAAGCGCGCCAGTGGGCCTGGTGAGAAGAGCATGTGCCACAATGCTTTGGGCAAGTACGGGGCCACCGCAGCTCCAAGCACGTAATCAAACATCAAGAGAATAAAACCGACCGCCGCGATTGCGATCGACGGAGCCTCGATGAGCAAGGCGAGCAGGATCATCCCGAAGCCGATCGCCCAAATCACCTGGAGAAAGATGAAGGGCTCGGCGAAATTGAACGCGAACCCAACGAGTGTGACCTCCAGCAGGATCAACCACATGCCGCGCGCTAACAATCTCTTGCGGAGCGCGGCGCCGACCCGCCCATTGGCTCGCTGCAGGTACACCGACATGCCCGAAAGGAACACAAAGGTCGGCGCGCATAGATGCGTGACCCAGCGCGTGGCGAACAGCGCGGGTGTCGTTTGCAGCATGACGGTAGGTTCGAACTGGAGCGCAGCGGCGCTGAAGTATTCGCGGACGTGGTCCAACACCATCAGTGCCACCATTAAACCGCGCAGCAAGTCTATGGCCTCGATGCGCCCGAGCGGCGCCGACGGGGCTGCCTGCTGCGTCGTCCTCATCGGTTCGCCGCCATCCATCTCTACTGGATCCTTTCATTCGCACCGTGAGCGGGTAGCGCGCCAGCGAAGAGCGCGGTCAGTTCGCGCCAGTGGCGCTCGGCGGCGGGGGCGTCGAAGGCGGGTAGGTCTGCCATCGTCCAGCCGTGCTTTGCGCCCAGGAACGTCTCGCAGCGGTGATCTACACCCGCGTCGCGAAATTCGGTCTCCAGCCGCTCGGCCATCTCCGGCGGATAGGATGGGTCTCCATCAGCACTGGCCACCAGCACGCGGCCACGGATCTTGTGCACCGAGAGGTGCGGGCTGGTGGGCAAGTCCGTCGCGAGATGACCGCCGTGGAAGCTGGCGGCGACGGCGATCCGGTCGGCGAAATCGCCGGCGACGGTGAGCGCGACGCCGCCACCGAGGCAGTAGCCAACGACTCCGACGGCGGGACCCGACACGTCCGACCTTGAATCCAGGTAGGCTAGGTACGCTTCGGTGTCTT
Source organism: Sphingomonas sp. (assembly GCF_013816785.1). Lineage (GTDB taxonomy): Bacteria > Pseudomonadota > Alphaproteobacteria > Sphingomonadales > Sphingomonadaceae > Sphingomicrobium. The sequence goes on from NZ_JACDDV010000006.1 coordinate 61,356, forward strand.
GCGAGGCGAGACGGTTGTCTGTCACCGACATCAGCTTCCTGAAATCGGCGCGCGCTCCGTCATCCGCGGAGATCCGGGCTGCGTCGGGGGTGTCGTATGATCCGGCACGGTAGAATAGATCCGGTAGAAGGACGACGTAACCGCAACATGCCAGACGTTTAGCCATGGCAAGTAGCGCGGGGCGGATCGCCAACCCGTCCATGTAGAAGATGACGCCCGGCCATGGCCCGACATCGTTCGGAATCATCACGTGGGCAGGACAGAGGCCGTCGCCCGTCCGAATGGCAATCTGTTCATGGTAGGGGCTTTGCCTGGGATCGCAGGGCGCCGCCGCGTCTCCCTGCTCGATGCCGTTACGCTCCATCGCCGAATTCTCCGGACGCTTGCCCGAACCCCACTAAAGTCGTGAGCGCGGAGTCGATTTGAGACGGAGAACCTGAGCGGGCCGCTCCTCGAGATCGGGCATCAGCATCTGCGATCCGCGCTTGACGGCGGCACGCCCGCGCAGCGCCGACATCGCGCGTTCGTAATCAGCCATGCTGTCAACGTGTGTGAACCATACAAATACTTTTTCACCTTGGCGAACCGGCAGGCGCGGGAATTCGTTGGGGCGGTTTTCACCGATGTAGCTCCCTAGAACGCGCGCACCCGCGCGTTCTAGGGCGGATCGTCCGCTAGTCTCGAAGAACGGAGAAAAGCCTTCCTTCGGCGCTTTCCAGAGATAGTGAACGGTCGCCACCATGAACCCGGATTTTGCCGGTTGACCGAGCCGCCGTTCGACCGGCCTAAACCCCAGCCCTTCGGCCGATGGCTTCAGGAGCAAGACGTTATCGTTATCGTCGATCATCGAATTCGCCTCGTTGCGATGCGCCAGCCACAAAGGGCCGGTGTAAAATTCGGTAAGCGACGCAGCTCGGCCGGCCATGGTGGGGAATTCACGAATCCAGGTAAACCTGTTCGGATCGTCCATATCGCGGAATTGTCCAAGGAGTCGCATGCCTAGCTTCTCCTGGGAATCGACGAACTCGCGGTCGAAAAGCGTGATGAATGCGTCTCGTCTTCCCGTATTGAGCTTGTACTGGCGAAGCTCGATTACCGGATCCGCAACAGCGGGCACGACGGCCGCGCCGGAGGCAGTCTTACCCACTGCTGCCGTTGCAACCGCCGCAACCGATCCCGCGATAACCGTGCGTCTCGACATAATGGTTTCTCCAATAATTTTCACGCTTGCTGCCTCGCAAAATTCATGATCCAATTTGTTTCCCACATATTGCCCTCGTCGATGGAAAAGGCTTGCTCCCAACGTGCCGCGTTCCCGGCGATCTCAGACCAGATAAATCGAATTAGGATCTTGCGCTCGTCGATCACGTCGTTGCCGACGAAAACACCACGTCCGCTCATGAAGCTTCCGACCACAGGAGGGTCAGGTCGCGGATGGCGCCCGTCGATCCAATAAATCATCCAAAGTGCCGACGAAGGATCGAACATTCTTACCGTGCAAGCGCGATAGGTGCCTTGAGGGTCGTTCAGGACGTTTTCGTCGAAGTTACCGCCACCGGCGAGGATGGCGCGGGCGTTCATAGTGCCGTCGAACTCGTCCCAAACATCGTCGCCAACGAGGCGCTTGCGCAACTTGCGGTGGTGGACTGTCCAAGACCCGTGGATAAAGTCGAAGTCGCGTGAACCACTAGGGGGACTTACTGCCAAAGCTGTCATTGGGGGCGTCTTGAGAAGTCCATGATCCAGTTCACCTCCCAATTGCTTTCCTCGTCGCGCCAGAACGCCTGCGTCCATTGAGCGTCGTTCGCGCCCAAAGGTTCGTAGCTGGTTCGCACCCTGATCGGCTTCCCCCTGAACATATCCTCACCAAAGAGCGTAATCTTGAGACCTTCGAAGCGCCCCACGACCGCAGGTCCCAACCCCGCAGAGGTGTCTCTGGAGTCGAGCCACCAGATGGACCACTCCCGCGAAGCTGAAGAATAGAGTCTTAGCGAATGGGCCGAGTAGGAGCCCTCCGGGTCGGCAAGGCCGTTATAATCGAAGTTCCCCAGCCCTCCGAGGATCGGCCCAACTTCCAGAGTTCCGGGAAAGGCAAACCATTCAGCGCACCCGGCCAGTCGCTCGCGAAGCTTGCGATGCTGCACGCTCCAGCGGCCAAATAAGAAATCGAAGTTCCCGGCGGCCGGCGCGCTGAGTTCGCTGCGCGCCTTTTTCCCGACCTCTATATTCCCTCCGAACTCCTGTTCGTCGCGTTCAATCATCGATTCCGACTCTTTTCCGCCCGCATTCGTTAAACAGGCCGGTTGTCCTGTTTGATCAATCGTGTCAATCGGGGAATGATGGATTGCGGGCGTTCGCCATGATGGCAAAACGTCTGCTCAGACCAATACCAGCTGCTTGGGAATACGAAGTCGACGGACCGCTGATCACCCAGATCGACGCCGCATCAGCCATACGGAGTTCGCGCATCGTCATCATCGGCGCGGAACGACTAACTCGATTGACCGACGTTGCCATTTCTGGCGCGGGGGCTTCACCCTCCCGCAAGCTCTTGGCCCGTAGACGCGCCTAGAGACGAGCGAATTCGCGCATAGTGACGGCGCGCTTTCGCCCGATTGCCGCACACAGTCATGTCGCACCAACGCCTATTGGCTCGGGGCGACCGATCGAGGAAATACCAGTCGCACGTCGCGGACGAGCATAGCTTGACTCGCTGCCGTTTCGCGTCGGTCGTCAGCAGGTCCGCCAACGATGCGACGAGGGGCCGAAGGACCGAGCAAAGCGTGTTGCCCGGCGCCACGGAGGACCATGATAGCCCGCCCTTTCGCCCAGTCAAGAACTTGGTTTCGGACGGTATCCAACGATTGAGGACACTTAACGGTCGCTGGGCGGGCCGCCGGGCCGCGCAGCTTGACTGCAGCACTGTAAACATCGCTTCTCGCAATGAGATTGCTGACGCGAGGACATTGCCGGCTTCTTCGGGCTGTTCCGTTGCAAGGCTACCTAACCGGCTAAAGGCCTCGGCCTCCAGCGCGCCTGACTGTCGCAAGAAATCCAGCAACCTCAGGTAGCTGACCAGGCGCTCGATGCCGCCGGCGGGCCGTTCGTCACGCGTGTTCACGAAATCCAACGCCAGCGCGCCACCGCTGAGCTCGAAGAAAAATTCTCCCTCCGATACGATGCCGCCGAAACGAGCGTTAGGCTTGTCATTCATTATCTAACCTATTAGGCCAGTCGAATCGGTTAGGCAAGTGACGAAGGATGTGAACCATGACTATACTCTTGCATCCCACCATGATTCAGCGCCGGTGGAAATCGACCATTAGATCCAGCGATCGGGCTGAATATGTCCGGTACATCGCGCGCACCGGCGTGGTCGATTACCTGAACACACCGGGCAATCTCGGATGTCAGATGCTTACCCGCGATATGGAAGATGGCTCGACCGAGGTCACGACGCTGAGTTGGTGGGAGTCGATGGAGTCGATCCGTGCATTCGCCGGAGATGACGTCGATCGCGCACGCTACTATCCGCAGGACGACAAATTCTTGCTCGAAAAGCCCGAGCGGGTCGAGCATCACAAAGTAGCCATCGATGCCGTGGGGGTTGGCCAGCGCACGCGACTTGGCCACGAAATAGGAACTTGATGCCTAAGTCGGCGATCGGCGGATGCAGCTCGCGACCGAACTTTGATCAATTCTGGCCTGCTCCGAATGAAGCGGGGCGCCGAACGATCCCGGTTGATGCAAATTCGACTAGGAAACCGACCTGCCGCATACTGTCGTAACAGTGAGGAACAAGCGCTTGACCAATCAAAAAATCTTGGAAGCGTGCCGCCGGGCCTACAGCGACTTCGACAATAACGATCGCGGAGCACTCGCACCCTATCTGTCTCCCGACATAGTTTTTGATTTTCCGACGTCATTGCCGTACGGGGGCACTTATCGAGGACTGGATGAGTTTCAACAATATTGGACCAATTTGTTTGAAAACTACTTCGATAGCTTTACTTACGACGCTCACTTCATTCTCGATGCCGGAAGCCATGTGATCGTTCCGGTTCGGGCGAAAGCAAGTTCGAAATCGGGGAGGCAAGGTGAAATGGAGAATTGCATCTTGTTCACCACCGTCGGCGGAATGATCACTCACGCGAGGATCTATGCGGACACCGCGGTCGGGCGCGACTTGATTGCACCCTGACAGACTTGAGCGATGAATCGTTGCGAGCAGGTGGCAACTGGACCGGTCTGGATCCAGCGGCGAGATCGACGAGATTCGCTGTGCGATGCGGGCGGCCAGGCGATGAACCTTGGGGTGCGACAATCGGGGAATTGCAACCTCGCGTACCTCCATCCATAGGAGCGATGATCCGAATGCCAAGCCAAGCCAAGTCCAGAGTCCGCCGTAATCCAGTTACTGCGGGCGCTTTCCCCTCGTTGGAGGCGCAGAGTCGATGACAAGCCCGAACAACGGTGCCCCAAACCAGTTGCGGCTCATGGTTCAATATATGGCTTGGGCTAACCAGACGATGCTGGCTTCGGTCGCGGAGTTGCCGGACGAGGAGATATATCGCCCGCGGCAAGCGTTATTCGGAAACATCGCGCGGACGTTCGATCATATCATGGCTGTCGAAGACATCTTTCGTGCCCATCTCGAAGGCCGAAAACATCAATATCTGATCCGAAACAGCGATGAGTGCCCTTCATTCGAGGAAATTCGAGCCAAAATCGCTGATCTCGATCGCTACTATGTCCGTCTGACCGACGATTTGTCGGCGGCCGACATGGATGAAATGGTCAATTTCGAGTTCCTGAATGGAGGTAGGGGTGCGATGCGACGTACGGAAATTCTCCTGCATCTGGTCAACCACGCTACCTATCACAGGGGTTTCGTCAGCGACATGTTGCAGCAGATTCCTTTCAATGTCCCGCCGACAGACTTCACGGTTTTTGTTCAGCGTGGGTTACCATCGATCGAATCGTTGAGGTTCGGTTGAGTTCTCGCGCCCCTCTCCAGTTGGTCCGCAGCAGCGCTTGAGACAAGCTGGTCGGGTACCATCGAGAATAGGTCGGCAGGCGGCGAGGCTCGAAGGGCCGGCTCGATCAACGGCCGCGATTGATCCGGCAGATATAACCCATGTCGTTTCCGGACATTGCCGGAAAGCCCAGTGGTGCCCAGGAGAGGACTCGAACCTCCACGCCCTTGCGAGCGCCAGCACCTGAAGCTGGTGCGTCTACCAATTCCGCCACCTGGGCACAGGTGCATCGTCTGCTTGGGTAGGCGGCGCGCTTAGAGGGGGGCTTGGCCGCTTGTCAATGCGCTTGGCGAGGCGCTAGGGACCGGCCCCATGATCGACCGCAATTCCTCGCTCGTGACCATCTTCGGCGGCAGCGGCTTTATCGGCCGCTACGTCTGCGAGGCGCTGCTTAAGACCGGCGCGCGGGTGCGCATCGCCGAGCGTGACCCGCGCCGCGCCTTCTTCCTCCAGCCGCTCGGCGGGATCGGCCAGGTCGCGACGATCGCTGCCGACCTGGGTCGCCCGGCGACGATCGAGCGCGCGGTCGAGGGGGCCGATGCGGTCATCAACCTGGTCGGCATCTTCAAGGGCGACCTCCACAAAATCCACGTCGAAGGTGCGGGCAAGGCAGCGGCGGCAGCCAGGGCGGCGGGCGCATCGGCCTTCGTCCAGGTCAGCGCGATTGGCGCCGATCCCGACGCCGCGTCGACGTATGGCCGTACCAAAGGGCTCGGCGAGGAAGCCGTCCGCAAGGCCTTCCCGGGCGCGACCATCGTCCGCCCAAGCGTGGTATTCGGGCCGGAAGACGAGCTGACCAATCGCTTCGCCTCGATGGCGCGGCTGCCGATCCTGCCGGTGATCGCGCCCCGCACCCGCTTCCAGCCCGTTTATGTCCGCGACCTGGCCCGGGCGATCGCCGCAGCGGCGATCGATCCCAATCGCTACGGCGGCAAGACCTACGAGCTGGGCGGACCCGAAACGCTGAAGATGCGCGAAATGAACGCCCAGATCGCCGGGTTGGCCGACCAGTCGCCGGCGCTCGTCGATGTCCCCGATTTCGCTGCTGCCGGAATGGCCAGCCTCGGTTTCCTGCCGGGCGCTCCGCTCAGCAAGGATCAGTGGCTGATGCTCCAGCGCGACAATGTCGCGAGCGGCGACCTGCCCGGCTTCGACGCCTTCGGCATCGTCCCGGCGCCGATGTCGGCGGTCGCGCCCGAATGGCTGGGCCGTTTCCGCCGTGGGGGCCGCTTCGCCCCGTCACGCGACCTCAACGCCTGATGCCAATCCTCCTGCTGATCGTCATCCTCGGCATCGTCGAGGGCCTGACCGAATATCTGCCGGTGTCGTCGACCGGGCATTTGATCCTGGCGACCGAGCTGCTCGGCTTCGACGCCGAGCGCTGGGCACTGTTCAACGTGGCGATCCAGCCGGGCGCGATCCTGGCGATCGTCGTGCTTTATTGGCGCACCTTCCGCGACGTGCTCGTCGGCCTTTGGCGGCGTGACCGCACCGCGTGGACCTTCACCCGCAACCTGTTGATCGCCTTTTTCCCCGCGGTTGTGCTCGGCGTCGCGCTCGGCGATCAGATCGATGCCTTGCTCGAAAATGCCACGGTGGTCGCCTGGGCGCTGATCGTCGGCGGGATCGCGATCATTCTGATCGAGCGCGTCGGCCACCCCAAGCCCTCGCCTAAAGTCGAACGGCCCGACCAGATGGTCGCCGCGGTCAGCCTCAAACAATCGATCCTGATCGGCCTGGCCCAGTGCCTCGCGATGGTCCCCGGGGTCAGCCGCTCGGGCGCGACGATCATGGGCGCGGTGGCGCTCGGCATCGACCGCAAGACCGCCGCCGACTTCAGCTTCTTCCTCGCCGTGCCGACGCTCGCCGGGGCGACCGCGCTGCAGCTGGCCAAGCATTACGATCAGCTCGAAGCGGGGATGACTGGGCACATATTGATCGGTGCGGCAGTGTCGTTCGTAGTCGCGATCGTCGTGGTGAAAGCGTTCGTTGCCTTCATCCAGCGCCACGGCTTCACCCCGTTCGGTTGGTACCGCATCATCGCCGGCGCGGCGGCGCTGGTGTGGCTGGCGATGCGCTGACCCCTGTTCACCGGCACGCAAGTTTGGCATGATAGGATCAGCTAAATACCTGATTCGAGGAGCGAAGCTATGCGCCACCTGATCATCGCTTTGTCGGTTTTCACCGCCGCCACCCCGGCGCTGGCCGCGCCGCGCTATGCGCCGCCGCCGCCGATGCCGGGGCCGGACATGGAGCGCGCGCTCAACGATCCAGCGATGGCCGACCAGATCGGCCGCGTCGCCGGCGTGCTGACCAAATCGCTGATGAACTTGCCAGTCGGCGAGATCGAAGCGGCAATCGAAGGACGGCCGCCGACCCCCTACGACCGCGCCCGCACGGTGCGCGACGAGGTTGGCGACCCCTATCTCGAGCAACGAGTCGCTGCCGAGGCCGCCCAGTCGGGCCGGACGATGCAGGCCGCCGGCCGGGCGATGATGTCGTCGCTCCCGGCGATCATGGGCGCCCTCGGACAGGCGCAGGACGCGATCGAACGTGCCGTCGCCAATATGCCCAGTCCTACCTACCCACGCCGCTAACGTCATTGCGAGGAGCTGAAGGCGACGCGGCAATCTACACGGTCGCGTCTCTGACTTGCGGGTAGATTGCTTCGCTACGCTCGCAATGACGGGTTGTGGCCTTCGCCTACCGCGTTAAAGCTGCCGCTTCATGTGGCAGCTGTTCCAATTTCCCCTTTGTCCTTTCTCGCGGAAAGTCCGGCTGGTGCTCGGCGAGAAGGGCATCGCCCATGAGCTGGTGCGTGAAAATCCGTGGGAGCGACGCGACGAGTTTATCGACCTTAATCCGGCCGGCGAAACCCCGGTGCTGGTCGATACCGCCGCCAGCATCGTCCTGATCGGCAGCCAGCCGATCGTCGAATATTTCGACGAAACGGTCGACAAGATGCCGATGATCCACGGTAACGCCGTTGCTCGCGCCGAAATCCGCCGCCTGACCGCCTGGTTCGACGAAAAACTGTTCCGCGAAGTGGTCGAGCCGCTGATGCACGAACGAATGCGCAAGCGGCTGGTGTCGCAGGAATCGCCCGACACCCGCGTGCTGCGCGAGGCGATGCGCATCGCCAACGGCCACCTCGACTACCTCGACTATTTGCTCGACCACCGCCGCTGGGTCGCCGGCGCGGGCCTAAGCCTCGCCGACTTCACCGCCGCGGCGCATTTGTCGGTGGTCGACTATCTGGGCGCGCTCGACTGGCGCGGGCACAAGCAGACCAAGGACTGGTACGCGGTGATGAAGTCGCGGCCGTGCTTTAGGCCTTTGCTCGGCGAGCGGATGGAGGTGATCAATCCTCCCGCCCATTATGACAAGGTGGACTTCTGAGCGAATTTCGCAGTTTTGCGTCGAAGTTGATGCGCTGATGCGTTGAAATCCTATTCGTATCAACTTCGAGGCTTTAGACCCCTTTTTCCGAGCTTTCTCAGCGATATGACGCAAAGTTGAAACGATAGTCCGGCGATCCGGCCCCATTGCCGCAGTCAGGGTGAAGCGATCGATGATTGAGAAGGAGCCGAGTCGAGCCTGGCAAACGAAATCCTACATTGCCAGCCGTTTCTTCGCGGACGCAAGCCGATCGGCGCAAAGCGACCGGATCGCTGGCGCGGCTTCCCTGCGCCGCTGGTTAGCTGCACCCGGCTCAATCGCGCCGGAACAACTCCTATTGTCGGTACGTGTCGATCAGAAAGAACGCCATGAGTCCCGCAATATATGTCCCACATCCGAAAAAGACAGTTGTGACCGGCAAGATCATTTCGATTCCGCCCCACGTCGAACCGACAAGTCCCAATAGACCACCCATGATCGCTCCTGACAGCGTAACCAGGCTAAGGATTATCCTCCGAGAAGGAGCGTGCGTCACGGCCACTTCGCCGCGACAAGATAGTTGAGCCGCACATCCTCGCTTAGATGCAGCCCGCGCGTCGGGCTCATCGCGATGCCTTCGAAGTCGATCACTTCCAACCCCGTCTTGGTGAGCAGCCCGCGCATCGTGTCGGGATCGATGAATTTGGCATAATCGTGGGTGCCCTTGGGGATTTTCCCGAACCCCTCGGCGAGCGTGATGGTCAGCAGCTTCGACCAGGCGGTGCGGTTCGGCGTCGACAAAATCAACAGACCGCCGGGTGCGAGGCGGGCGGCGAGGCTGGTGACGAACGCTTGCGGGTCGGCGACATGTTCGATCACTTCCATTGCGGTGACTAGGTCGAAGGCGCCGCCCAATTCCTCGACGCCGATCGCGCGATAGTCGATGGCGATCCCCTGCCCTTCGGCATGTGCCTTGGCCGCCGCGATCAGTTCCGGCGCCGCGTCGACCGCGGTGACCTCCGCGCCCATCCGCGCCAGCGGCTCGGCGAGCAGCCCGGCGCCGCAGCCGACGTCGAGCGCACGCTTGCCCTGAAGCGGGCTGAAGCTGCACTCGTCGAGACCGAAATGCTGGTCGACCATGTCGCGGATATAGCCAAGCCGCACCGGGTTCAGCTTGTGCAGCATCGCCGATGCGCCGTCGGGATCCCACCAGTCGCGTGCCAGTCCGCCGAAGTGAGCGGCCTCGGACTCTACGATGCTTGTCTTGGCCATGCGTCAACCCTAACAGGACGCGCCTCAACAGCCAAGGATCGTCTTTGTCCCGTATCGTGATGAAATTTGGCGGCACATCGATGGCCGGGATCGAGCGCATTCGCTCGGTCGCAAGCCGGGTGAAGCGCGAGGCCGAGGCGGGAAACGAAGTGCTGGTGGTCGTATCGGCGATGGCCGGCGAGACCGACCGGCTGGTCCAGCTATGCCGCGAAGCAGCCGCGCTCCACGACCGCCAAGAATATGACGTCGTCGTCGCCTCGGGCGAGCAGGTCACCGCCGGGCTGCTGGCAATGACCCTCCAGAATATGGGGGTGAAGGCGCGCAGCTTCATGGGTTGGCAATTGCTTCGGGCTACCGGCGTTCACGGCAACGCCCGGGTCGAAGCGGTCGAAGGCGCCCTTCTCGGCGAGGCGCTCAGCGGCGGCACGGTCGCGGTGATTCCCGGGTTTCAAGGAGTCAGCGAGGACGGCCGGGTCGCGACCCTTGGACGCGGCGGGTCGGACACTTCCGCCGTCGCCATCGCCGCTGGGATCAAGGCCGACCGCTGCGACATCTACACCGACGTCGACGGGGTCTATACGACCGACCCACGGATCGTCCCGCGCGCCCGCAAGCTGACAAAAATCACCTTCGAGGAAATGCTCGAGCTGGCGGGGGTCGGCGCGAAAGTGCTCAATGTCCGCTCGGTCGGCCTCGCGATGCGCGAGAAGATGCCGTTGCGCGTGCTAAGCGCATTCGAAGACCTGCCGGGGACCAAGATCGTCCCCGACCTTGGAGATGATATGGAAAGAAACGCGATTGCCGGCATCGCCGCCGACCGCAACGAGGCGCGGATCACGCTGACCGGCATCGCCGACGCTCCGGGCACGGTCGCGGCGGTGATGGGGCCGCTCGCCAAGGCGGGCATCCAGGTCGACATGATCGTCCACGCCGCAACCCCGGACGCGGGGGCGAGCGACCTCACTTTCACTGTCCCGCGCGCCAGCCTGAGCCAGGCGGTGAGAGCGATCGAATCCAGCGGAGCGAAGGGCGACGGCGCGATCCTGACCGATGCGGCGGTCGCCAAGGTTTCGATCGTCGGGGTCGGCATCCGCTCAAACCCCGAGCTTGCTGCGACCATGTTCGCCACCCTGGCGGAGCGCGGCATCAACTTGCTCGCGGTCAGCGCGAGCGAGATCAAGGTCAGCGTGTTGGTGGCCGAGGAGCAGATGGAGCTCGCCGTGCGGGTGCTCCACACCGCTTTCGGCCTCGATGCACCACGGGAGAATGACGTATGAGCGGCGAGGGAATGATTGCGGAGCCGCGGCAGATTCACGGTGACGCCGGCATGCTGCGCCTCAAGCAATTGATGCATCGCGGCACCGAATTCCTCGGCGCCGAATGGGCGATCCTCGGCGGGGCGATGAGCTGGATTTCCGAGCGCCACCTGGTCTCGGCGATCAGCAATGCCGGCGGATTCGGCGTGATCGCCTGCGGCGCGATGGGACCGGAACTGCTCGACACCGAAATTGCCGAGACCAAGAAGCGGACAACCAAAACGTTCGGCGTCAATCTGATCACCATGCACCCGCAGTTGAGCGAGCTGATCGATGTCTGCGCCAACCATCGCGTTACCCATGTCGTGCTTGCGGGCGGCCTTCCGCCGGGCGGGGCGATCGACCGGATCAAGGGCAATGGCGCCAAGCTAATCGCCTTCACTCCCGCGCTGGCGCTGGCCATGAAGCTTATGCGATCGGGCGCCGACGCGCTGGTGATCGAGGGGATGGAGGCCGGCGGCCATATCGGCCCGGTGTCGACCAGCGTGCTTGCGCAGGAAATCCTGCCCCACGTCTCCCACGACATCCCGGTGTTCGTGGCCGGCGGGATCGGGCGCGGCGAAGCGATTGCCGCCTATCTCGAAATGGGCGCGGTCGGGGTCCAACTCGGGACCCGCTTCGTTTGCGCGACCGAATGCATTGCTCACGCCAATTTCAAGAAGGCGTTCATCCGCGCCTCGGCGCGCGACGCGATCCCCTCGGTCCAGATCGACCCGCGCCTGCCGGTGATCCCCGTGCGCGCGCTCAAGAACCGCGAGATGGAGGCGTTCGCCGCTAAGCAGCGCGAGGTTGCGCAGCGGCTCGACGAGGGCGGGATCGAGATGGCCGAGGCCCAGCTGCAGATCGAGCATTATTGGGCGGGCGCGCTGCGCCGTGCGGTCATCGACGGGGACGTTGAAAGCGGGTCGATGATGGCCGGGCAATCGGTCGGGATGGTCAAGCGCGAGGAACCGGTCGCTGACATTCTGGCCGAACTGGTCGACGAAGCCGCCACCGCGTTGGGATCGCGCGGCTAGGCTGCGGTGCGCAACGCGTCGGCCAATCGGTCGGCGAGCGGATAAAGCTCCTCGTTCTCGCGCCGGATGCGCGCCTCGAGCTTTGCAAAAATGGTCAACGCGTCATATCTGAACCGGTCGAACCGCGCGGCGATCACCGCCGAGGACGACCAGCGCGCCGCGAACCGCTCGAAGCGCTCGGCAAGATCGCCCATTTCCATGGCGATGCTGAGCGCCGCCGCTCCTGCTTGCGGATCGCCGGACTGGATCATTGCCGGATAGAAATGCACGTCCTCCTGGGCCAGATGAGTCCGTAGCAGGCCGAGCAACTTGGAAAGATCGAGGCTGATCCGATAAGCATCGTCGGGGCCCGAATAATGGTCGATCTTATCGATTATGCGCGACACGATCTGGGCGGCAAGGCCGTGTTGATGACGGAGCGGGTCGGTACGGGCCATGCGGCAAAGTCCCTGTTGGGCGACCGATTTAAACCCCGACTGCTTGCCACGCTCTTTCGCACTCCTCCATATCGGCGTGATTGACCGCGCTTGGAAAGCCGCCGCTTTCCCTGCTAGCGCTATCGGCGATGCCCATGAGCGCCGTAGCCTCCGCCCGCGAGATATTGACCGGCCTTCACGACGTGATGGCGCGGCGCGGTTCGGCGCAGGCCAAGCTCGACCGGGTTGTCGACCTGATCGCCGCGGCGATGGCCAGCGAGGTCTGCTCGATCTACCTGCTGCGGGACCAGTCACTCGAATTGTTCGCAACCCATGGTCTGCGCAAGGAAGCGGTTCACGTCACCCGGTTGGCGATGGGCGAGGGACTCGTCGGGACGATCGCCGAGGAGGGCCGCATTCTTAATCTCGCCGAGGCTTCGAACCATCCCGAATTCGTCTATCGTCCGGAAACCGGCGAGGAGCATTTCCACAGTTTCGCCGGCGTGCCGATCATTCGCCGCGAAAGCTCGATCGGCGTGCTTTCGGTCCAGCACGCCGAGCCGCGGCGTTACGACGAAGTCGAAATCGAGGCGCTGCAAACCGTGGCCATGGTCCTGTCAGAGCTGATCGCCAGCGCGCGGCTGGTCGATGGCTCGCGCGGCGCCCGGCGCGACGCCGGGATGCAGCGTATGGCGGGGCTCAAGTTGGTGACCGGCATGGCCAAGGGCGTCGCCGTCTTCCACCAGCCGCGCGTGATCGTCGAACATACTGTCGCCGAGGACACCGAGGCCGAGCGCGCGCGGGTCTATGCCGCCTTTCGTCGGATGCGCGAGCAGATCGACAATATGACCCGCGAAGCCGAATTCGGCACCGCTGGCGAGCACAATGAGATACTCGAGACCTACAAGATGTTCGCCTATGACGAGGGCTGGTCGCGGCGGATCAACGAGGCAATCGACAGTGGCTTGACCGCCGAGGCGGCGATCGAGCGGGTTCAGCAGCGCACCCGCGCCCGGATGCGCGAAATCGACGATCCGCTGCTCAAGGAGCGGATGCACGACCTTGAGGATCTGTCCAACCGGTTGATGCGGATCGTCTCGGGCCGCATGGGCACAGCCGCCCAGACGGGTCTCGCCAGGGACGCAATCCTGATCGCCCGCAACCTCGGACCGGCCGAACTGCTCGAATATGACCGCCGCCGGCTGAAGGGCGTGGTGCTCGCCGAAGGCTCCCTGACCGCCCACGTTACGATCGTCGCGCGGGCGATGGGCGTACCGGTCGTCGGGCGCATTGCCGACATCCGCCACATCGCCAACGAAGGCGACGCGGTGCTGGTCGACGGCGACATGGGCGCGGTCACCGCCCGCCCTACCCGCCCGATCACCATCGCCTTCGATCAGCGGATGGCGATGAGCCACAAGCGTCGCGCCGAATATGCGACCATCCGCGCCCTGCCGGCCCAAACGCTGAACGGCGAGCGGATGACGCTGATGGTCAACGCCGGCCTGGCCGAGGATGCGGCCATGCTCGAGACTGCGGGGGCCGACGGCATCGGCTTGTTCCGTACCGAATTCCAGTTCCTGATTGCCGCCACCCTGCCCGGTCGCGAAAGCCAGCAGCGCCTCTACAAAAGCGTGCTCGACGCCGCCGGGGACAAGCCCGTGGTGTTCCGCACGGTCGACATCGGCGGCGACAAGGCGCTGCCCTATTTGAGCGACGAGCAGAAGGACGAGAGCGAAAATCCGGCGATGGGCTGGCGCGCGCTTCGCCTCAGCCTGGAGCGCAAAACGCTGATGAAGGCGCAGGCTCGTGCGCTGGTCGAGGCATCGGCGGGCAAGGTGCTGCGCGTGATGTTCCCAATGGTCAGCGAGCCTTGGGAATATGAGGAGGCTCGCGCCCTGTTCGAGGAGCAGATCGCCTGGGCCAAGAGCGCGAAGCTGGCCGGCCCGAAAAGCGTCGAATTCGGGGCGATGCTCGAAGTGCCGAGTCTCGCCGAAGTGCTCGACATTCTCCTTCCGCGAGTCGATTTCCTATCGATCGGGACCAACGATCTGACCCAATTTCTGTTCGCCGCAGACCGCGCCGACCCGCGGCTGGCCGAGCGCTACGACTGGTTGTCGCCAGCGATCCTGCGCTTCCTCCACCGCGTCGTGCGCGAGGCCAAGGCGGCGGGCGTGCCGTTGCGGGTCTGCGGCGAAATGGGCGGTCGGCCGTTGGAAGCGATGGCGCTCATCGGGATCGGCATCGACAGCCTGTCGATCACGCCGGCGGCGGTGGGGCCGGTCAAGGCGATGATTCGGTCGATCGATGCCGTCGCGGTTCGCGCCAAGGTCGAAACATTGCTTGCCAAGCCCCCCGCCAACATGCGCAAGTCGCTAAGCGATTGGGCGAAGCGGCATGGAGTGGCGCTCGACTGACCGGCGTGCCCAAGGCCGGTTGACAGGGGCACGGGTCGCCCCGACAAAAGGTTCAAATTCAAGCCTGTTACAGGCGGGGGAAGCGAATGGACGAGATCGAACCCGACGGCATGGTGACGGTTGGCCAGCGGCTTAAGCA
>NZ_JACDDV010000058.1 GCF_013816785.1 Sphingomonas sp.
GCGCGCGGCCGACCAGAGCGTTGGTCCCGGTGATGCCAAGGCCCTCACGAAGATCGTTGACCAGTTCGTCGTCGATGGTGACTGTTGTGCGCATGCATCATATCTAACATCAACTGATGCCAATTTCAACGCATCACGCCAAGACGGCGTCGGCGCCCATCAGCGCGGGGAAGAAGCCTTCGTGCGCGGCACGGAGGTCGGCGAGGGGGACACTTGTGTCAGGGATATCGCCTTCGCAGTGCCATTGAATCCTGTCGCCACCCGTTTCGCCGACAAGGCTGAATTCGATGTCTGTCGCGCGTAGCCGATCCAGCAAGTCATCCCGCCGAGCCGTGGTGACTACGTAGCGACCTTGGTGCTCGCCAAACGCAAAGCCGGCAAACGAATCCTCGAAATCGCAAATTAGGCAGTCCGCGCCGATGTCGCCGGCAAGCGCCATCTCGGCAATTGCTACCGCAAGCCCGCCGTCGGACACATCATGTACCGCGGTCACCATCCCCTCGGAGATCAGCTGCCTGATGGCATCGCCTACCTTGCGTTCATCCTTGAGACCCACGGGAGGAGGCGGCCCTTCTGTTCGCTTATGGATTTCGCGAAGCCAGAGCGTTTGCCCAAGGTGGCATCGCGATCGACCAATGAGAAAGATTTCTTCCCCCTCCGCCTTGAAGGCGATGGTCGACGACTTCTCCCAATCCTCGAGCACACCCACGGCACCGATGGCGGGGGTGGGCAAGATAGCGCTGCCGGTGCCATCGTCGGCCTTGGTCTCATTGTAGAGGCTGACGTTGCCGCTGACGATCGGCATGTCGAGCGCGATGCAGGCTTCGCTCATGCCTTCGAGGCAGCCGACGATCTGGCCCATGATCTCGGGGCGCTGGGGGTTGCCGAAGTTGAGACAGTTGGTGATCGCGAGCGGCTTTGCGCCGACTGCGCAGAGGTTGCGATAGGCTTCGGCGACGGCCTGCTTGCCGCCCTCGTAGGGGTCGGCGTAGCAATAGCGCGGGGTGCAGTCGGTGGTCATCGCCAGCGCTTTTTTGGTGCGGTGGACGCGGACCACGGCGGCGTCGCCGCCGGTCTGGACCGTGTCGGCGCCGACCTGGCTGTCGTACTGCTCCCAGATCCATCGACGGCTGGCGATGGCCGGGCTGGCCATCAGCTTGAGCAGGTCGGCGGCGATGTCTGTGCTTTCGGGGATGTCGGCCAGCGGCGCTGGCGGCTCGGTCCGGACGTATGGCCGTTCGTAAAGCGGGGCGTCGTCGGCGAGCGGGCCGAGCGGGATGTCGCACACCACCTCGCCGTTCCATTCGAGCACCATGTGGCCGGTGTCGGTAACCTCGCCGATCACCGCGAAATCGAGTTCCCATTTGCGAAAAATTGCCTCGGCCTCTGCCTCGCGGCCGGGCTTGAGGACCATCAGCATCCGCTCTTGCGATTCGGACAGCATCATTTCGTAGGGGGTCATGCCCTCTTCGCGGCAGGGAACGGTGTTCATGTCGAGGCGAATGCCAACGCCGCCCTTGCTGGCCATTTCGACCGAAGAGGAGGTCAGCCCGGCCGCGCCCATGTCCTGGATGGCGACGATGGCGTCCGACGCCATCAGCTCAAGGCAGGCCTCAATCAGAAGCTTCTCGGTGAATGGGTCGCCGACCTGCACAGTCGGGCGCTTTTCCTCACTGTCTTCGGAGAAGTTGGCGCTGGCCATGGTCGCACCGTGGATGCCGTCGCGACCAGTCTTGCTGCCGACATAGACGATGGAATTGCCGATCCCCGACGCCGCCGAATAGAAAATCTTGTCCTGATCGGCGACGCCTACGGTCATCGCGTTGACGAGAATGTTGCCGTCGTAAGCCGCGTCGAAGTTGACCTCACCGCCGACGGTCGGGACGCCGACGCAATTGCCATAGCCGCCGATACCCGCGACTACTCCCGCGACGAGGTGCCGCGTCTTGGGATGGTCGGGCCGACCGAAGCGCAGCGCGTTCAAATTGGCGATCGGCCGCGCGCCCATGGTGAACACATCGCGCAAAATCCCGCCGACCCCTGTCGCGGCGCCCTGATACGGCTCGATGTAGCTCGGGTGGTTGTGGCTCTCCATCTTGAAGATCGCGGCTTGGGGCTTTCCATCAGGTCCGGCGCCGATGTCGATCACCCCGGCATTTTCGCCGGGTCCGCAGATCACCCATGGCGCTTCGGTGGGAAGCTTCTTCAAATGGATGCGCGAGCTTTTGTAGCTGCAATGCTCCGACCACATGACCGAAAAGATGCCGAGCTCGACGAGGTTGGGTTCGCGGCCCAGCGCGTGGAGGATTCGCTGATATTCGTCGGGGGCGAGGCCGTGCTCGGCGACGATTTCGGGCGAGATAGCGGGGGCATCGAGTACGGTCATGCGCGCGCCCTTAGCGGCGATGAACGGCGGGGGCTAGCGGGACGATGCGCGAAAGATTGACGCCATGGCGAAAGAGACGGCGTGAGCGCCGGCGTCCACTGCCGCCGCGAAGTTCCAATTAAAAGGGCCGGCCGGGACATCTCCCGGCCGGCCCCGTGTGGCGATAAATATGGTTAGCCTTTGCAGGCCTGTGCGCCCTTGCCGGGCAAGGTAAGGTTGACGCTCGGCGCTTCCGCGTTGCCGGTCAGCGAGAAGCCGCCCTCGGCGGTCAGCGGTTCGCCGTCGGCCGCGGCCTTGAGCGCGGTCGGGGCGGGCATGTCGCCGACGCGGAGGTTTGCGCTCTTTCCGTCGGACAACCAGTCGATGGTGATCGTGCCATTGTCCTTGCAGCGATAGGTCTTCGACTTGGCGATCGACGGCGGAAGCTCGACCGGCGGAGCACTGGCCAATTCGTTGGCCATAGGGTCGGGGGTCTCGCCCGCGACGACATTTTCGGGCTGGGTATTGCAGGCGGCCAGCGCGAGCACACTCAGGGCGATCAGGGGGAGGTTGCGAATCATGGCAAGCCCTCTGGCAATTGCAACGCCAAGAGTAAAGCCGGCGCGTTGCAATGGGGTTCGCCCGCGCATAGGCTGGTGCGATGAACCGCGTCGGCAAGGAAGAGCGCACGCAACGGATCCGCATCGGGCTGACCGGCCTGGCCTTCGTCTTTGTGCTGGTCCTGCTCGGCACCGCGATAAGCCGGTCAAGCGAAGAGACGTCGCCCCGCGTGCCCGACAATGCGCTCGCGACGCCGGCCGAGCCGAACGATCCGCTGGCGGAGATCGGCGCCGCGCCGGGGACCGGCCCGTCGAACGAGACCGGCCTGGACAATAGCGCCGCGCCGAAGGGCCGGTGACGTTTCGCAGCTGGCCGGCGGTCGTGGCGTCGCTGTTTGTCGCGGCGGTGGCGTGGGCGATGCTGGCGCCCCAGGCGCCGCTGACGATCAGGCGGCCGGCCGAACGGCCGACGTTGGCGCTGCTGACCAGCCTGCCTTTGGTGTTCGGCGAGAGCTTCTCTCTGTCGAGCGGCGGCTCCCCCGTGCTGACCCGGCTCGAGCAGCGCTATAACGTTCTGCCGATCGGGGTCGCTGACGCGGCTAGCCTGTCGGGGCAACGACTGCTGCTGATGGCGCATCCGCGCGCCCAACCGGCCGAAGCACTAGTCGACCTCGATCGCTGGGTGCGGCGGGGTGGGCGGGTACTGTTGCTCGCCGACCCGCGGCTCGATTGGGACAGCGCGCGGCCCTTCGGCGACAGGCTGAGACCGCCGCTGGGGTTCGCCGATACCGGCCTGCTGGCGCACTGGGGACTGCGACTCGAGGGGCCGGCGGCCGTCGGACCCGCTCGCGCGGGCAATGGCTCGATAGAGGTGGCCTCAGTCAGCCCGGGGCGCCTCAGCGGACGCGGCTGCGCGATCGTCGGCGACGGCTTTGTCGCCCGTTGCCGGATCGGCAAGGGCGCCGCGACGATCATCGCCGACGCGGATTTTCTGAACGTTGGCGCGGTTGAAGGCGGCCCGGGGCGCAATCTTGATCTGTTGCTCAGCGAGTTGAAAGGCCTCGAAAAGCGCTAGGTCGCAAGGAGTCGCGGTTCGCCGCCAACATGGTTATCCACAGCTTTGCCCGCAAGAACAGGAGTAGAACAGTACAACGTTCTGTCCCTTGAAACTGCCGCAAATCCGCCATTGGGCATGAAATCCCTAATAAAGGCATTAAAACCCATTGTATCCCGTGCTGTGTTGAGTTACCAACAATGGCTGTAGCGCGGGGCAATCCTGACTGAGTCGATCGGAACGCAGGGCGCACGGAAAATCCGTGCCCCCGCGATCGGGGAGGTCATGCCGCGGTTCGGGAGTGGGTCGTGGCATTAGAGCATCTGTTTCAGGGCAGTGCTTTGAACGCGGTGGACGCGAAGGGTCGTGTTTCCGTGCCCGCCTTCCTGCGCCAGGTGATCGAGCGCCGCGGCGATGCCCGCACCATCGTCCTGGCTAAGCACGACGCCTTTCCCGCCTTGAGCGCTTACGATCCCGCCTACGCCGCGCTGCGCCACGAGAAGCTCGAGCGGCTGCTCGAAAAGCAGGAAACCGATCCCGCCGCCGAACTGGAATACGCCCGCCGCACGATGATGGCCTTCGGCGCGACCGAGGAAGTGCCCTACGACAGTTCGGGGCGCATCGTCCTGCCGCCGATGATGCGGCGCAAGGGTCAGGTCGAGGCGCTGGCGCTATTCATCGGGGTTGGCGAAACGTTCCAGATCTGGAACCCCAAGCTGTTCCTGGCCGACGCCAACGTTCCGGACGACATGAAGGATATTGCCCGCTTCCGCATCGAGGAGCGCGGCGCATGATCTCGCCGGCCATCCCCATCCCTCCGCAGGGTCATCACGTCCCGGTCCTGATCGAGGAGGTCGTAAAGGGTCTCGCCGTCGTCCCCGGCGAGACCCTGGTCGACGGCACGTTCGGAGCAGGAGGCTATACCCAAGCCCTGCTCGGGGCGGGGGCGGGACGAGTGATCGGCTTTGACCGCGATCCGGATGCGATCGCCAATGGGCCGATGCTCGTCCCGGACGCCATCGACTCTGGGCGCCTTACCCTGGTCGAGGAGCGGTTCAGCCAAATGGACCGTGTGTTGGCCGAGCGCGACCTGTTGCCGGTCGACGGGATCGCGCTCGACATCGGCGTGTCGTCGATGCAGTTCGACCAGCCCGAGCGCGGTTTCTCTTTCGCCAACGACGGTCCGCTCGACATGCGGATGAGCCAGTCGGGGCAGTCGGCGGCCGAATTCCTGAACCACGCCGACGAGGCCGAGATCGCCCGCGTCATCAAGGAATATGGCGAGGAGCCGCGCGCTCGCAGCGTCGCCCGGGCGATCGTCGCGGCGCGCCCGCTGACACGTACCGCCGAGCTGGCGGCGGTGATCCGCAAGGCGCTCGGCCATCATGCCGGCATGAAGACCGATCCGGCGACCCGCACCTTCCAGGCGATCCGCATTCATTTGAACGCCGAGCTGGACGAGCTTGAGCAAGGACTGCGCGCGGCCGAGCGCTCGCTGCGTGCCGGCGGACGGCTGGCGGTGGTCACGTTCCACAGCCTCGAGGATCGCATCGTCAAGCGCTTCCTGCGCACCCGCAGCGGGGCGACCCCCGCCGGATCGCGCCATCGTCCGATGGCCGCGCCCGGCCCGGCGCCCTCATTCGACCATATCGCCAAACCGGTCTCCCCGTCGGAGGCCGAACTGGCCCGTAACCCGCGCGCGCGCTCGGCCCGGCTCCGGACCGCGATCCGAACCGATGCGCCCGCGTGGGACCAGGAGAAAGCAGCATGAGCGCGCGTGGTTTCGGAGCGGTGCTATCGGCCGGCGCGGTCGCCGGCGCGGCGCTTGGGTTCTACCTTGTCAGCCTTAAAGTGGCGTCGGAGCGCGCCCAGCTGGAAGATGTCGAAACCACCATCGCCATGACCCAGCGCGACATCCGCTTGCTGCAGACAGAGCTTGGCACGCGCGGCCGCCTGGCGCAGCTCGAGCGCTGGAACGTCAAATTCATCCGCCTGTCGGCGCCGTCCGTCGACCAGTTCGTCGACGGCGGTTTCCAGCTGGCGACGCTGGTCAAGCCGGAACAGCGGCCGATGATCGGGGCGCCGGTGGTGCTGGCGTCGGCGCGGATCGACCCGAACTTGGCGCGGTCGCAGATTGGCGACGATGGCGATGCCGCCATGCCTTCGACGACGGCGATGCCGCCGCCGGCGCGGCCAATCAGCGAGATGGTCCATATTGCCAGCTACTCGGCACCCCCGCGGCTTGGCCCCACGGCGCCGGCGGCCAGCGTCTTTTCAAAGGCGGCGGCACCCGCCAAGACCGGCGCCGTCATTGGGGCCGGCGTTAAGCCTCGCAAGCCGGCGGTTGCGACGAAGCAGGTCAAAAGCGCGACGGCCGATCCGCTGGCGCCAGTGTCGTCAGCCACGTCGGCCAAAGCCGCCTCGCTTGCTGTCCGCGGCGGCGGGTCCGCCCACGCCGCCAACGCTAAGGACTCCGGTTCCGACTGATGAATGCCCCGACGCCCGCTCTCGTCGCACGGCCCGAGCGGCTTCGCCTGGTTGGACAGCGGCGCCAGATATTGGCGGTGATGCACCAACGGCTGATGTTTGGGATGCTGGTCTACGGCTCGATCATCGCCATCATCGCGCTCCGGCTGGTCTATCTGGCGGCGTTCGGTGATCACGCCGGGCGCAAGGGCAGCCTGGCCGATCTGACGCCAGAACGCGGCGACATTGTCGATCGCGACGGACAGGCGCTGGCGCGGACGATCGACGCGTGGACGATCGGTCTGCAGCCGGCAAAAGTGATTGGCAACAGGCTCGACCTCGCTCAGCGCCTGGCGGTGCTGATGCCCGAAAAGGACGCCGCTACCTACCTCCAGATGCTGCGGTCGGGGCGCAAATTCTTCTATCTTCGTCGGCGCGCTCCGCCCAATCTGGTCGGGGCGATCAACGCGCTGGGCGAACCGGGATTAGCCTTGGAGCGTGAGCCCGACCGGCTCTATCCGCAGACCACGCTGGCCGCGCACGTCATCGGATTCACCGACCTTGACGGCCGGGGCAACGCCGGGATCGAGCGCGCGTTCGACGAGCAGCTGCGCGATCCGGCGCGGCGCGGCCAGCCGATTACCTTGTCGATTTCGAGCCGGGCTCAGCAAGCGCTGGAGCATGAGCTGGGTGAGGCAATGGCCCATTTCTCGGCGATCGGCGCGGCCGGGGTGATCATGGACATTCACACCGGCGAAGTTCTGGCGATGACGTCGCTGCCACAGCTCAATCCAAACGCCGCTGGAATGGGATCGCCCGAGGCACGGTTCAATCGCGCCACCTCGGGTGTGTATGAGCTCGGCTCGACCTTCAAGCCTTTCACCGTGGCGATGGCGATGGACAGCGGCGTGGTGACGTCGATGGGCCAGATGTTTAGCTGCCCGCACGAGCTCAACATCTACGGCCATACGATTCACGACACGCACCCCTACGGTCGCGCCTGCTCGGTCGCCGAAATTATGAAGGAGAGCTCCAACATCGGCACCGCGCAGATCGCCGACAAGCTGGGCGCGATCCGGCAAAAGGCTTTCCTCGGCAAGATGGGCTTTCTCAACCGGGTCCAGGTCGAACTGAAGGAGCGCGGCCGGACCCTGACCCCGGGTTCGCGGTGGGGACCGTTCGAAACGCTGACCGTCGGCTTCGGTCACGGCATCGCGGTTACCCCGCTGCACCTCGCGACCGGCTATGCGACACTGTTCAACGGCGGCATCTATCATCCTGCGACCCTGCTTAAAGTCGACCGCGCGCATCCGGTGGCGAAAGGCCATCGCGTGTTCACCGAGGATACCAGCTACAAAATGCGCGCATTGCTCCGGCTGGTGGTGACCCAGGGCACAGGCAGGAAGGCCGACGCGCCAGGTTACCGTCTTGGCGGCAAGACCGGTACCGCCGAAAAGCTGCTCAACGGCCGCTATACGAGCAGCGCGGTGGTCACCAGCTTCGCCGGCGTATTTCCGATGGACGAACCGCGCTATGCGATGGTGATGATGCTCGATGACCCCAAGGCGACCGCTGAAACCTACGGTTTTCACACCGCCGCCTGGAATATCGGGCCAGCCTATTCGAGGGCATTGAGTCGGATCGCGCCGATGCTCGGCGTTCGTCCGGACAAGAAGCGCGAACCGAACATGGCTGAAGTGCTTCCCTATGTTCACGAAAAAACGGGTCACTAAGCGGTGCGCCTTGGCGAGCTGGCCGGCATCGCGAACGATTCAGAGGTGACGGGCTTCGCGATCGACCATCGCAAGGTCGCCCCCGGCAATATCTTCGGCGCCTTTCGCGGCGGCCGCTTCGACGGCGAGGATTTTATCGCCGAAGCGGTGAAGCGGGGTGCCGTCGCCGTGGTCGCCCGGGACGAGGCCAGCGTCGCGGGTGCGGCGCACCTCTCCGCCCCCGAGCCGCGCAAATTGTTCGCCGAACTCGCCGCGCGCTATTTTGCGCCCTATCCGGACATAATCGTCGCGGTCACCGGGACCAACGGCAAGACCTCTACGGTCGAACTGACCCGTCAGCTGTGGCGGATGGCGGGACATCGCTCGGCGTCGATCGGGACGCTGGGCGTCACCACCGCCGACGACCAGGTCAAGACCGGCCTTACCACCCCCGACATCGTCACCTTCCTGTCGAACATGGCGGGGATGAAGCGGATGGGGATCAGCCACGTCGCTTACGAGGCGTCGTCGCATGGCCTCGATCAGTATCGCGCCGAGGGCGTGCCGGTCAGCGCCGCGGCGTTCACCAATTTGAGCCGCGACCATCTCGACTATCACCCCGACATGGGCGCCTATTTCGCCGCCAAGATGCGTTTGTTCGACGAGGTCGCGGACGACGGCGCGACCGCGGTGGTGTGGACCGGCGATTCCAAGTCGGGCGAGGTCATCGAGCATGTCCGGCGGCGGGGGCTCAAGCTGATCACGGTCGGGCCGGAGGCCAAGACGATCGAACTGGTGTCGCGCAAGTCGAGTCTGCTCGGGCAGACGCTGGTGCTGCGCTACGAGGGCAAGGAGCATCAACTCGCGCTGCCGCTGATCGGCGCCTATCAGGCGGCCAACGTGCTGGTCGCGGCGGGGCTGGTGCTGGCATCGGGTGGTGATTGGTCACCGACGCTGTCGGGCATGGGGCGTGTGTCGCCCGTGCGCGGGCGGCTGGAGCGGGCGGTGATCACCCCGGCCGGGGCGCCGGTCTATGTCGATTATGCCCATACGCCCGACGCGATCGAGGCGGCGATCGACGCGCTTCGTCCGCATGTAGAAGGACGTTTGATTACAGTGCTGGGGGCTGGCGGCGACCGCGACGAGGGCAAGCGGCCTGAAATGGGCGCAGCCGCGGCGCGGCTCAGCGATGTGGTGATCGTCACCGACGACAACCCGCGCGGCGAGGATCCGGCGACGATCCGTCGCGCGGTGCTCGCCGGGGCGCCGGAAGCAACCGAGATCGGCGACCGGCGGCAGGCGATTGCCGCCGCCGTGGCGATGGCGAAAACGGGTGACATCGTCCTGCTCGCCGGCAAGGGCCATGAGCAAGGCCAAATCGTCGGCGAGCAGGTGCTGCCGTTCGATGATGTAAGTGTCGTGCGCGAGTGCGCCGCATGATGCCTCTGTGGACCAGCGACGAAATCCTGTCGGCGACTGGCGGGACGCTGTCCGGCGCTCCGTTCGAGGCGTCGGGCGTGACTTTCGACAGCCGCGAGGTCGAGGCGGGGGATTTGTTCGTCGCTATGCCTGGCAGTGTCGCCGACGGGCATGACTATGTCGCCGCGGCCTTCGCCAAGGGAGCTGCCGGAGCAATCGTCAGCCGCGCTGGTGCCAATGGGCATGGGGGGCCGCATGTGCTGGTCGCCGATGTCGCGCAGGCCTTGACCGACCTGGCCGTTGCGGCTCGGGAGCGAATGACCGGGACGGTTATCGGAGTGACCGGGTCGGTCGGCAAGACTTCTACCAAGGAGGCGCTTTTCGCGGCGCTCGACCGGTTCGAGCGCGGCCGGGTCCATCGCTCGGTCAAGAGCTACAACAACCATACTGGCGTCCCGCTGAGCCTTGCGCGGATGCCGCGCGACAGTGAGTTTGCCGTGTTTGAGATGGGCATGAACCATGAAGGCGAGATTGCCGCGCTGACCCGGCTGGTGCGGCCGCACGCGGCGCTGATCACGACCATCGCTTCGGCGCATATCGAGCATCTAGGGTCGATGGAGGCGATCGCCGACGCCAAGGCGGAAGTCTTCGAGGGTCTCGATCGCGCGGGCATCGCCATCGTTCCCGAAGATTCGCCGTGGCGCGGCCGGCTGGTCAAGGCGGCCAAGCGCCATACCAGCCGGATCGTCACCTTCGGATCGGGCGAGGCCGATGTCGCCACGATTCATGCCGTGCGGTCCGAACATGGCGGCAGCCTGGTCACCGCGCGGCTTGTTGAGAGCGAGTTGACCTATACCGTCGCCCAGCGCGGCGAGCATTGGATCGCCAATTCGCTCGCTGTGCTGGCGGTGGTCGAGGCGGTCGGCGCCGACCTAGCGCTGGCCGGCCTTGCTCTGGCCGACATGGACGGATTGAAGGGTCGCGGCGAGCGCCATCAGTTGGCGGTGGGCGATGGTAATTTCCTGCTGATCGACGAAAGCTACAACGCCAACTCGGCGTCGATGGCGGCGACGCTCGCTGCGCTTGGCAGCGAGCGCGAGGTGACGCGGCGGATCGCGGTGCTCGGGCCCATGCGCGAATTGGGTGACAAGGCCGACGAATTGCATGCCGCGCTCGCCCCCGCAGTGCTGGCCGCGAAGGTCGATCATCTGATCCTGGTCGGCGAGGACATGCGACCGCTCGAGGAGGCACTGCACGGCGAGGTTGCGCTCGACCGGGCAGAGAATGTCGACGATGCCGCGCATTTGTTGGCGAACCTCATCCAGCCGGGCGACGCGGTGCTGGTCAAGGCATCCAACTCGATCGGGCTTGCGCGGCTGGTCGAGCGAATGGCAGGGGGTGTGGCGACATGCTCTACGTAATTGCCGAACAGCTCGGATTTCCCGGCATCCTCAATCTCATCCGTTACATCAGCTTTCGGGCGGGTGCGGCGAGCGCCACCGCGCTGTTCATCGGCCTGCTGCTTGGCCCCGCTTTCATCCGCTGGCTGCGCGCCAAGCAGGGCAAGGGCCAGCCGATCCGGGCCGACGGCCCGCAAAGCCACCTCGCCAAGCGCGGCACGCCGACCATGGGCGGGTTGCTGATCCTGGTCTCGGTCGCCGTGTCGGTCCTGTTGTGGATGGACCTCACCAACCCCTATGTCTGGGCATGCCTGCTGGTCACGGCCGGGTTTGGGCTGATCGGGTTCCTCGACGATTACGACAAGGTCAAGAAGGCGCATCATGCCGGGCTTTCGGGCAAGATGCGGCTGTTCCTCGAATTCGCGATCGCCGGTTTCGCCACCTGGCTGATGGTGCGCATGTCGGGGACGCAATTATATCTGCCGTTCGTCCAGGGATCGGTGATCGATCTCGGCTGGTTCTACATCGCCTTCGGGGCATTCGTAATTGTCGCGTTCGGCAATTCGGTCAATCTGACCGACGGGCTCGACGGGCTGGCGACGATGCCGGTGATCATCGCCTCGATGGCGTTCGTGTTGATCGCCTATCTGTGCGGCAATGTGAAATTCGCGACCTATCTAGGTATTCCGCACGTCCCCGGCGTCGGCGATTTGACCGTGCTGCTCCTCGCGATCATCGGCGCCGGGCTCGCCTTCCTGTGGTTCAACGCGCCCCCGGCGGCGGTGTTCATGGGCGACACCGGCAGCCTGGCGCTCGGCGGGGCACTGGGCGCGGTCGCGGTCGGCACCCACCACGAATTCGTGCTGGCGATCATCGGCGGACTGTTCGTGCTGGAGGCGGTTAGCGTCATTGTTCAGGTCATTTGGTTCAAGCGCTACGGCAAGCGCATCTTCAAGATGGCGCCGATCCACCATCATTTCGAACATTTGGGCTGGAGCGAGCCGACCGTGGTCATCCGCTTCTGGATCATTAGCTTCGTCCTCGCGCTAGCCGGCCTCAGCACGCTGAAGCTGAGGTGATCACCGCCAAGGCTTTCGCCGGAAAACATTACGCCCTCCTCGGCCTTGCGCGCAGCGGGCTGGCGACGGTCGAGGCGCTGCTGGCGAGCGGGGCCAAAGTGACGGCGTGGGATGATGGACTGTTCCCCGGCGCAGGCCGGGGT
>NZ_JACDDV010000059.1 GCF_013816785.1 Sphingomonas sp.
CGCCAGATGCCACCAGTTCGCGGGGCAGGCCGAAGCCGCGGCATCGCGCGCGGCCTCGTCGTCGAACAGCGCGAAACAAGTCGCGCCGCTTCCCGACATGCGGACGAAGTTGGCGCCGCGTTGTTCGCCTAGCCAGTCGAATATGCCGCCAATCTCTGGAACCAGCGCCTTCGCTGGCGCTTCAAGGTCATTGCGCCCCTCGCGCCAGTCGCCGAGCGGACCGCGGTCCACGTCGTCCCATCCGGCGAATACCGCGCCGGTCGGCAATTCGATGCGCGGGTTGATTAGCAACACCGGGCTGCCGGAGATTTGCGGATCGTCGACCAGCTGGAGCGCATCCCCTGCCCCTTCCCCGCGCGCGGTTAGGCTGAGCAGGCAAGCAGGGACATCGGCGCCAAGTTTCGGGGCTACCGCGGTGGCATGCGCCGGGTCGATCCGCCACAATCGGGTCAACAGACGAAGCACCGCCGCTGCATCGGCCGATCCACCACCGATCCCCGACGCGATGGGGAGGTTTTTTGCGAGGCGAAGCGCAGCCCCGTCTGTGACGCCTGCCGCGCTGCGAAGAAACTCAACGGCACGCAGAACCAAATTGTCCGGACCGGTCGAAAGCCCTTCGGCGAACGGTCCGAAGATTTCCAGCGAAAGCTCCCCCGCTTCCTCGGCTTCCACCCGGTCGCCGTCGACGCAGAAGGCGAAAAGCGTCTCGATCGCGTGCCGCCCGTCGGCCAGCTTCCCCCGGACATGGAGGGCAAGATTGAGCTTGGCCGGGGCCGGCTCAGAAAGCTTCATCAGGGGGCGGCGTTGGCGGGGTTAAGGCCGGCCTCGATCTTGCCCTTTAGCCGGGTCTTGGCCGCGTCCTCGGCGGTCAGCAGCGCCGCTTCCCACGAAAAGCGCCCCTCGATCCGGCGGCCGGAAGCAAACAGCGCATCGCCGAGGTGCTCGTGGATTTCGGCTTGCGCCACATCGCCTGCGGCAGCTCGCGTAAGCGTTTCGATTGCTTCAGGCAGTCGCCCGCGCTTGTACAGCGCCCAGCCGAGCGAATCGGTGATCGAGGCATCCTCGGGCCGGAGCGCGCTGGCCTTGCGGATCATCGCCTCCGCCGCGTCGAGATCCTCGCCGCGCTCGAGCTTGCCGTAGCCGAGGAAGTTGAGCAGCACCGGATTGTCCGGCTCGGTCCGCATCGCCGTTTCAAGCTCCTGCTTGGCCTCCGGCCAGCGCTTGGCCTGCTCCAGGCTGGCGGCGCGCAGCAGGCGCAGCGACCACAACTGGGCGGCACTGCCGTCGCGGCTGGCCCGCGCGATCGCCTCGCCGTAAGCGGCCGCGGCCTCGCCGTGCCGATCGACATCGCCTAGGATATTGCCGAGCCGGGCATAGTCGGCGGCCGCCGCGCCCGGAGTTGCGGTCGCGGACCGCGCGACCTGAAGCGCGAGGTCATGCTGTTTGCGGTCGGTCAGCAGCCGCGCTTCGAGATCAAGCGCATCCCCGCGAAGCAAATCGTCGCTTCGCACTGTGCGCACCACGGCCAGCGCATCGTTCCCGCGCTGGTTCCCGTCGAGCAGCAGCGCCAGCAGGATCACCGGCTCGCTGCTCGCCGGGGCGGCATGACGCGCGACCTGGGCGAGCGAGATTGGCAATTCCTTCTGGTCATCGCGGCCGAGATCGACCGCCAAGGCGACCAGCAATTCAGCGAAGCCTTCGGCAGGGCTGGCAATCGCCATGCCCAGCGGCTTTCCCGCGGCGAGCCGCGTCCGCCCGCCGACTAGCGCTTCGTCGCCCCCGATGAGCATCGCCCGCGCGTCGTCGGGCCGCTTCAGCCGCTGCAGCGCATCGGCGTAGGCAAGGCGCAATCGCGCGTTGCGCCCGCCGCGTCGCTCGACCACCTTTTTCGCGATCGGGAGTGCCTCGTCGGGCTTGCCCAGCGCGAACAGCATCGCCGCCCGTTGCTCGTCGGCGACCGCGGTCAACGGGCTATTGGCGGGCAGCGCCGCCAGCGCCGCGGCGCCGTCGGGCTTGCCGCGCCGGGTCTGGTCCCAGGCGCGGACCAGCGGCGCGAACAGCTCGGCTTCGGTCGAGGTGATACCCTGCTGCAAATCGCCGATCGCATCGTTGGTCTTGCCGCGGCGAAGCGAGTCGGCGGCGAGCAACAGCCTTGCGTCGACCGGCAATTCGGCGGGCTTGAGCTTGCGCGCCAGGGAAACGGCGAGATCGGTTTGGCCCGACTGGATCGCGGCGGCGATGGCGCGGCGGGCGATAGTCTGGTCGGCCGGATCCGCCGCCGCCATCGCGGCGTAGAGCCGCGCCGAGCGGGAGCCATCGCCCTGCATCTCGGCCGCGCGCGCCTCGACATAGGTTTCAAGCGACGGCGTGGCAGCCTCAGCGCTCGACGCCAGCACCAATGCCATCGCTGCGTAGGCCAGTCGGTCACATGTTCGGGTAATTGGGTCCTCCACCGCCTTCGGGCACGACCCAGTTGATGTTCTCGGTCGGATCCTTGATGTCGCACGTCTTGCAGTGCACGCAATTCTGCGCGTTGATCTGAAGCCGGGGTGAACCGGCCTCCTCGACAATCTCGTAAACGCCCGCCGGGCAATAGCGTTGCTCGGGGGAGTCGTAGAGGTTGAGGTTGACGCTGATCGGCACCTCGGCGTCCTTGAGCGTCAAATGAACCGGCTGGTCCTCCTCATGGTTGGTATTGGAGATGAACACCGAGGACAGGCGGTCAAAGGTCAGCTTGCCGTCGGCCTTGGGGTAGACGATCGGCACATAATGTTCCTTGCGACCGATCCGGGTGTGATCGGCATGGTGCCTTAGCGTCCATGGCGTCTTGAGCCTTAGCCAGTTGAGCCACATGTCGAGCCCGGCGAAGATCGTGCCGATCGTCCCACCCCATTTGGCGATCGCCGGCTGGGCGTTGCGGACGATTTTGAGCTCGTCGGCGATCCAGCTCTTTCGGACTGATGGCTCGTAGCCTTCCAGCACATCAAACCGACGGTCGGCGGCGATCGCGTCAAAGGCG
This sequence comes from Sphingomonas sp., assembly GCF_013816785.1. Classification (GTDB taxonomy): domain Bacteria; phylum Pseudomonadota; class Alphaproteobacteria; order Sphingomonadales; family Sphingomonadaceae; genus Sphingomicrobium. Next base: position 3,020 of record NZ_JACDDV010000059.1, read on the forward strand.
GCATCGGCGGCGAGCATGCCCGATTTCATCGCGGTGTGGCTGCCCTTGATTCGCGGCACGTTGAGAAAGCCCGCCGCGCAGCCGATCAGCGCGCCGCCAGGGAAGGCGAGTTTCGGAATCGCCTGCCACCCGCCCTCGTTGATCGCCCGCGCACCGTAGGACACGCGCTTGCCGCCCTCGATCTCGGCGCGGATAGCCGGGTGGGTCTTCCATCGCTGGAATTCCTCGAACGGCGACAGATAGGGGTTCTTGTAATCGAGCGCGGTGACGAAGCCGAGCGCGACCTGACCGCTGGCCTGATGATAGAGGAATCCCCCGCCCCACGCGTCATCGAGTGGCCAGCCCTGGGTATGGATTACCCGTCCGGGCTGATGTTTGTCGGAAGGAACATCCCACAATTCCTTGACACCTAGGCCATAAACCTGCGGGCCCGACTTCTCGCGCAGACTGAAGATACGGGTCAGCTCCTTGGTCAAATGGCCACGCGCGCCCTCGGCAAAGAAGGTGTATCGGGCGTGGAGTTCCATGCCGGGCTGATAGTCGGCGCGGTGGGTGCCGTCGCGCGCGACCCCCATGTCACCGGTGGCGACGCCATTCACCGATCCATCGTTGTTGAACAATATCTCGGCGCCGGCAAAGCCGGGGAAGATTTCGACCCCGACCGCCTCGGCCTGCGCCGCCAGCCAGCGGGTGACGTTGCCGAGGCTGACCGAATAAGTGCCCTCATTGTGCATGAACGGCGGCATGAATAGCGCGGGTATCGCAAATTTGCGGCCCTTGGTCAGTACCCAGTGGAGATTGTCGGTCACCGGCACGGTTAGCGGCGAATCTCGCTCCTTCCAGTCGGGGAACAGCTCGGCGATTGCTCGCGGATCGACCACCGCGCCCGACAGGATATGAGCGCCGACCTCGCTGCCCTTTTCAAGCACGCAGACCGAGATTTCGCGGCCTTTTTCCTCGCCGAGTTGCTTCAGCCGGATCGCGGCGGCAAGGCCGGCGACGCCCGCGCCGACGATGACGACGTCATAATCCATCGATTCGCGGTCGCCCATTGGAAGCCTCTCGTCGCGCCCTACCGTCTTTTCGGCCTGACAGCCCTGCCAATTCCTTGACCGCGCCGTCAACCTTGGTCGACAGGGGGCTATGGGTGGGGATGGACAAATTATCGACGCGGTCGATCGCCGCGCCGCCGACGGCCTGATCGACTGGTGGCGCGAGGCCGGAGTCGAGGTCGCAGTCGGCGAGCAGCCGCGCGGCTGGCTGCGCGGCGATGCGCCCGCTGCGCCGCCTTCGGTCGTCGCATCGGCTGTTGAGAGTCCCGCCGACCTTATCGCTTTCCAAAGCTGGATCGCCACCGCGCCTGGGTTGCCGATGGACGGCGGCGGCGCGGTCCGGGTTGCCCCGCGCGGCATGGAGGGCGCACTGGTGATGCTGCTCGCGGACTTGCCGGGGGCCGATGATGTCGCCGAGGGGCAGCCGATCGGCGGCGAGGCCTGGGCCCTGACGGTGCGCATGCTCGCCGCGATCGGAATTGCGCCTGACGCCGCCTATCACGCCTCGCTAGCTTGTTTCCACGCCCCAGGTGCGCGGATCGGCCGCGATCAGCTCGAGGCCTGCGCCGCCATCGCCCGCGACCATATCCGGCTGGCCAGGCCCGAGCGGCTGATCTTGTTCGGGGATGCACCAGCGCGCGCGCTGCTCGGCGAGCCGCTCGCCCGGGCGCGAGGGCGGCTGCACAAGGTCGAGGGGGTGCGGACCATCGCCACCTTCCACCCGCGGTGGTTGCTGCAGCGGCCGTCCGACAAAGCGCTCGCCTGGCGCGACCTGCTCCTGCTGATGAGTGAGAATAATTGATGCGTTACGCGTTGCTCCTCTTCACTTGCTGCCTCTCCGCCGCGCCCGCTGTTGCGCAGACCCAGGACGACCCCCTCGCGCCGCTCGACCCGGTTCCCTCGTCGGTCGAGCCGATCGTCATCGAGCCGCCATCCCCACCGGCAGCGGCTGCACTTTCCGTCGCGACGCCGAACACGACCCCGACGATCGTCATCCCGCCTCCTCCGCCGCGCGTGATTCCGCGCGACTGGCGTGGCGTGCTCGCGGCGATCGACTCCTCCGACTGGGAGGGCGCTCGACTGGGCATCGCGGGGCTGCCCGATGGGCCGCTGAAACCGCTTGCCGAGGCCGAGCTTTACACCGGTAAGGGCTCCCCCAAGGTCGAACTGGCATCGATCGTCGCGCTGCTCGCCGAAGCGCCCGACCTGCCCCAGGCCGAGCAATTGCAGCGGATGGCGCTGGCCCGTGGCGCCTATGAGTCACCGGTAATCACCTACCCGCGACAAACCGTCTTCCTCGGCAGCGCCCCGCGCCGTCAGAAGACCCGGCCGGTCGCCGGCGAACCCCTCGCGGATGCGCTGCTCAGCCAGCTCGAACCGCTGGTCAAGATCAACGACTTCGCCGCCGCCGAGCTGCTACTCAACGCGCAGGCGCCATATCTGACATTCGATGCCCGTGCCGAATCGGCGCAGCGGGTCGCGTGGATTTATTACGGGCAGGGCCGCGACGCCGATGCGCGGCGGATTGCCGACAGCTGGCGCGGCGGCGCGGCCGGCGACTGGGCGGCGCAGGCTGCGTGGATCAGCGCGCTGGCGTCATGGCGGCTCGGCGAATGCAACCCCGCGCTGGCCGCGTTCCGGGACACCAGCCGGCTGACCACCGAGACCGAGCTGCAAGCGGCGGCCAATTACTGGGCGGCCCGCTCCGCCCAGGCCTGCCGCCGCCCGCGCGAGGTCGAACCGCTGATGCGCGCCGCTGCCCGCTCGCCGGAGAGCTTCTACGGGCTCGTCGCGCGCGAGACGCTGGGCATGGGCACGGTGCTTCCGCGCACTTCGGCTCAAGGGACGCGAGGTGTGTTGGCGAGGCCCAACATCGTCCGTGCTCGCGAGTTGACGGCGATAGGCCGATCCGACCTCGCCAGCGAGCTGCTGCGCTACCAGGCGCGCATCGGTCCGGCGAACGAGCATGCCGACCTGATTCGCGCTGCCGAGGAGATCGGCTTGCCCGCCGCCCAATATTGGCTGGCGCACAACGGACCGTCGGGCGCGATCGTTCAGCCCGCCCAACGCTTCCCGACGCTGCGCTGGGTACCTGTCGGCGGCTGGCGGATCGACCCGGCGCTGGCTTTCGCCCACGCGCGCCAGGAAAGCGATTTCCGCAGCTGGGTCGTCTCGCCCGCGGGTGCCGTTGGGCTGATGCAGGTCCGCCCAGGCACCGCCGGCGACGCCGCCCGCGTCCGCGGCACCACTGTCAGCGCCGCGATGCTGACCGATCCGTCGACCAACCTCGAATATGGTCAGAGCTTCATCGAACTGATGCGCGGCAAGAGCGCGACCCGCGGCCAGCTGCCCAAGGTGATCGCCGCCTACAACGCCGGGCCCTTGCCGGTCGACCGCTGGAATTACATCAACGACAAGGGCGACCCCTTGTTGTGGATCGAAAGCCTGTCTTACTGGGAAACCCGCTATTATGTGCCCTCGGTCCTGCGCAATATGTGGGTCTATCAGGGGCTGGCCGGAGCCGCGCAGCCGACGCTCAAGTCGATCGCCGAGCATCGCTGGCCGGCCTTCCCGGCCGCGCGCGGCGGGGCCATCACCGCGAGATAAATGCAACTTAAAGGTTGCGCTTGATTCCGAGACAGCTCATTGCGCAACCAGGAGGTTGCCAATGTCCGACAGAATAGAAAAATCCGTTACCATCAACGCCCCGATTGATCGCGTCTGGCGCGCGATCAGCGATTATCGGGAGTTCGGCGAGTGGTTCCGGGTCGCGCTCGACCAGCCGTTCGTCGCGGGCCAGTCTTCGACCGGCCACATCACCTACCCCGGCTATGAGCATTGTCGGTGGAATGCCGAGGTCGTCGCGGTGGAGGCGCCGCGCCTTCTGTCGTTTCGTGCGCATCCCCACGCGGTCGATCCCAACATCGATTATTCGACCGAGCCCAAGACGCTGGTCGAATTCACACTCGACGCCGAGGGCGACGGGACACGGCTGACAATAGTCGAATCGGGCTTCGATTCGATTCCCGAACATCGTCGCGCCGAAGCGTTCCGGATGAACGATCACGGCTGGACTCTGCAGGTCGAAAATGTCCGCGCCTACATCGAAGGTTGAGGCGGCGCTGGTTCCGCTGTTCGCCGCCTTGGGCGATCCAACTCGCCTGTCGTTGGTGATCAAGTTGAGCAGCGGAGACGATCGATCGATCGCCAAGCTCGCGCTGGGCACCGGCCTCAGTCGCCAGGCGGTGACCAAGCATCTGCGCGTGCTCGAACAGGCCGGGCTGATCGACGAGACCCGTGTCGGTCGCGAAAGCCGCTTCACCCTGGTCCCTGATCGCCTCGCCGACGCCGGCCGCTACCTTGACGAGGTGGCGGCGCAATGGGAAGAGGCGCTGGCGCGAATCAAGGCGCATGTCGAGAGCTAATTGTTCTTGATACGTTCTCACTCTCGGCGCATCATGACGCCATGCCGATCGAGTCGACCAAGGCGCGCGGAGCAACCCGCAACGCGACCCCTACCCGCTTCAACTTGAAGGAGCGGCTAGTCGAGGGCGACTGGCTCGATAGCGTCGAGCAGCTGGACGGGATCGTGCCGCGGCGGACGACGGTGACGATCGAAAAAGCAAAGTCGATCCTGACCCGCAATTCGTCGCCCGATATCGGCTTCGACCGCTCGATCAACCCCTATCGCGGGTGCGAGCATGGCTGCATCTATTGCTTCGCTCGGCCGACCCACGCCTATCACGACCTTTCGCCTGGCGTCGATTTCGAAAGTCGGCTGTTCGTCAAGCCGGACGCCGCCAAGCTGCTCCATGCCGCGCTGTCGCGGCCCGGCTATGAGGCCGCGCCGATCGCGCTCGGCACCAACACCGACCCCTATCAACCGATCGAGGAGCATTGGCGGGTGACGCGCAGCGTGCTCGAATTGCTGCTGGAGACCAGGCACCCGTTCACCATCACCACCAAGTCCGACCGGGTGCTGCGCGACCTCGACATCATCGTGCCCGCCGCGAAACTGGGCCTGGCGGCGGTGGCGATTTCGGTAACCTCGCTCGACCCGACGATTCATCGGACCCTGGAACCACGCGCGCCGTCGGCGAGAAAGCGGCTGGCGGCAATCGCCAAGCTGACCGAAGCCGGCGTCCCCGCCTATGTTTCGGTCGCGCCGATCATTCCCCAGATCACCGATCACGAGATCGAGGCGATCGTCGCTGCAGCCGCCGAGGCTGGCGCGCGTGGCGGCTTTTGCCTGCCGGTGCGACTGCCCCACGAGGTCGCGCCGCTGTTCCGCGCCTGGCTCGACGAACATTACCCCGACCGCGCGGCGAAGGTGATGGCAACCATCCGGGCGATGCGCGGCGGCAAGGACAATGACGCCAACTTCTTCTCGCGGATGCGCGGCCAAGGCCCGTGGGCCGACCTCATCCGCACCCGGTTCGAACTGGCGGCGAAAAAACACGGCCTGATGCGCGCCAAATTCGCACTCCGTTCCGACCTGTTCGAACCGCCCGAGGGTGACCAGTACCGGCTGCTTTGATGTTTTTTCGACGAACGGCGGTGACACTGGCGCGGACGGCGGCTAGCTCATGCGCTATGATCAAGACCGCCATCACCGCCGCGCTGCTTGCGGCCACCTCTCCCCTTTCCGCCCAGATCATCCCACCACCCGAGAAAGTCGCGACCCTGCGCGACGCGGCGCTCGACCATGACGATTATGCCTGGGACATTGCAGAGGGGCTGACCACCGAGGTCGGCCAGCGAATGGCCGGGACAGAGGCGGAGGGGCGCGGCCGCGATTGGGCAGTGAGAAAATTGCGCGCGATGGGCTTCGCCAACGTCCGGGTCGAACCGTTCGACATGCCGGTATGGGTGCGGGGCGCGGAGAGCGCGGAAATCCTTGCGCCTTTTCCGCAGAAGATGGCGGTGACCGCGCTCGGCAATTCGGGTTCGACCGGGCCGGCGGGTGTGACCGGTGAGATCGTCGCGTTCGACAGCGTCGATGAGTTCAAGGCCGCGCCCGATTCGGCGGTCCGCGGCAAGATCGTGTTCGTCGACCACCGTATGATTCCGACTCAGGACGGCAGCGGTTACGGCCAGTTCGGCACCCCGCGCCGCCAGGGCCCGACCGTCGCCTCGAAGAAGGGCGCGCTGGCAATTATCATCCGCTCGATCGGCACCGATCATCATCGCAACCCGCATACCGGCGTGCAGCGCTTCGCCGATGGCGCGACGCCAATCCCAGCCGGCGCGCTGTCGGTACCCGATGCTGAGCAGCTGGCGCGCATATTGAAACGCGGCAAGCCGGTAACGATGCATTTGACTCTAGTCAGCCAGAACATCGGCATCCGCCAGTCGGGCAATGTCGTCGCGGAGGTGCCGGGCCGCGATCCCACCGCACCGATGCTACTGGTTGGCGGGCATCTCGACAGTTGGGATCTCGGCACCGGCGCCATCGACAATGCTTCGGGCCTGGCGATCCTCACCGCCGCCGCGAAGCGCATCATGGATGCGGGACGGCCGCTGCGCACCATCCGCGTCGTCTGGTTCGGGGCTGAGGAAGTCGGCGGGTTCGGCGGCATCGCCTATCAGAAGGCTCACCCCGAGCAGCGCTACACGATCGCCGGCGAGAGCGATTTTGGCGCCGATCGCATCTGGCGCTTCGGCACTAAGTTGTCGGCGACCGAGCCTGCCACCTACGCTGCCCTGACCGCCGCGCTCGCCCCGCTCGGCATTGTCAATTATGACAAGGCCGAAGCCAATGGCACGGACATTGGTCCGGCGGTCGAAGCGGGCGCGCCGTGGCTGTCGCTGAGCCAAGACGGCACGCGCTATTTCGATTATCATCACACTCCGGACGACACGCTCGACAAGATTGATCCCGCCCAGCTGCGTCAGAATGTCGCGGCCTGGACGGCGGCGTTGGCCGTCCTTTCGGGTGGGATCGCGGAGCCGAAACGCTCCAAGCGGCGTTGAGCTTTCAAATGAAGGATGGAGAAATAACATGCGCATGATCATTGCCGCCCTGCCGCTCTTGGCGCTCGCCGCCTGCCAGGTCACGAAGGACGAGAAGAACGACTCGACCACGGTCGAATATAATGGCGACATCGCCGAAAACACGCTCGATGCGGTCGGCAACAAGGCCGAGGACATCGCCGGCAAGATCGGCAACGACGTCGAGCAGTCCGCCGACAAGGTCGAGAACAAGGTCGACAACACCAATATCAAGGTCGACGTCGACACCCACAAGGACAAGGCGACGACCAACTCGAATTAGCTTCCCTTGACGCCCGGCTCGCTGCTATCGGCGCCTCGCCGGCGCGGGGAGTGGCGCAGCCTGGTAGCGCATCTGCTTTGGGAGCAGAGGGTCGCAGGTTCGAATCCTGTCTCCCCGACCAGCCTTAAACCGAGCATCCGGCGGGTGCTCGAATTTCGAGGCTCTTGCCGTCGCGAGAGAGGTGGGGCCTGTAGCTCAACTGGTTAGAGCTGGCCGCTCATAACGGCTAGGTTGGGGGTTCGAGTCCCTCCGGGCCCACCACTGGCCATCAAGACTTGGCCGCGGGAATCACCAGCGTGAAGTCGGCGCCGCCCAACCTCAGGTCACCGCCTGCCAGCCGCACCAGGCCGCGGACCAGGCGAAGCCCGAAGCCAAGCCCTAGCCGGCTGTCCTCGCCTTCCGAGGCGGTATGGAACGCCGGGTCGAGCAATTGCGCGGACGTCAGCGAGAGCGTTGCCGCCGGGCGGCTGATCGACAGCAACGCTTTGCCTCGTTCGGCGCCCAATGTCAGCCGCAGTTGCTCGCCGCGATCGGCGGAGTCGATGACTGCGCCAAGAAAGCGGCGCAACAGGCGCCCCGCCAGGTCGCGATCTAAGGCTAGAGCCATTTCCTCGCCACGCCCGGCCCAGCGGAAATCTACACCGCGCGCCTCGGCCCGTGCGGCCATCTCCTCACCCAGCGGGGTCAGCAGCGTATCGGTGGCGGTCGTTTGGACCGCCGATGCGGCTCCCTGCATCCGTGCCGCGAAATCGAGGTCCTCGATCGCCGCTAGCAAAATCCGCGCCTGAACGACGATCTCGGCTGCGCGCTCGCGGTAGTTACGGTGGGCCGGGCCGAGATATTGCCCGTCGATGATTTCGGCAAATCCAATGATCGCGTTCAACGGCGTTTTGATCTCATGAATGGTTTCCCGCAGCGCTTCGGCGTCCCCCGCGACGGGCATTCCGGCCATCACCGGCCGCTCCACCATGATTGCCTCTTCGGCGTCACGCCTGGCGATGCCGCGATAGCCCAGGAAGCGGCCATCGGTCGGCGAGAAGGCCGGGATGCCGCTCAATTTCCAGTCGCCCTCCAGCGCCGGCACGGGGATGGTTAGCGCCGCCTCGTCGAACGGCATACGGTCGGCGAAGGCGCGCACCAGCCGCCGGTCGGCGTCCTCCTCGTCGGGCAGGCGGCGCCCGATCAGCGCGCCGCGCGGCGCCCCGTCGACCCAGCCGATCTGCCCGGAGGCATCGCATTCCCAGCGGAACAGCGACGGTCCCGTAGTTGGCGCCGGCTCGCGCCACGACGACGGCGGCACGCCGGGATCGGCCTGCCCCTCCTCTTCGCTCTCACTACGCCGGCCCTTCAGCCGCTCGATTCGCGCGACCATTTCGCCGATAGACGGCGCAGGGTGGGGCTCCCCATCTGCCGCCGGCGCTTGTTCTTCTGGGATCACGGCATCGGCTGCCTGGGTTGCCGGAACCGTAACTTCGGGCTCGCCGCGCACCGTGTGGATGAATGCCCTGACCTCGACACTGGCCGCGGCGCTCACCTGTGCCCATCCCGACGCGTCGAGCGGCGCGGCCGCCAGAACCGGCGCGGCGACCTCCAGCCGGTCAGCCGCGAAAATGGCAAGCAGGCGAGGGTCGGACGAGCGCCCGGCGATGCTCCGCGC
>NZ_JACDDV010000093.1 GCF_013816785.1 Sphingomonas sp.
AATGCCGGCCCGGGCGCGAACCGAATTAATGTTCCAGCTGGCGATCTTGAGATTGGTCACGCTCAGTTCTGTAGCGCGCTATGCGGCTGTGTGAAGGAGGGCCTTTCCGTATCTGTCCGCCCCGGGGCAGATACAGAAAGGCCCTCGCTCCGGGGGCATGGAACGAGGGCCGACCAAGCGTTCGTCACGCAAGGCGATCGACGGTGGACCCGGGTAACAGGGGGAAACCCCGGCGCCGACGATCTTACCATTCCTTACGCGCGCGAAGCTGTCGCGAACCTTAACGTTTTCGATTGCTACGCTTTTTTGCGTTTCGGCTCGGCAAAGGTGAAGACGCTATCGGGCACCGAGACATTGTAGCGCTGGTTCGACAGGCGCACTATGGTCTTCTTGTTCTGCGCGTCGATCGCGGTCCAGCCTTCGAGTTGGAGACCGCCGGGCGCGCCCGCAGAGCGCTGAAAGGCGAGCACCAGCGTCCCGAACTCTGGGCGCCGCGCGTCGCGGGCGCGGACGACAACGACCTGGGCATTGTCGCTCGGCATGACCCGCGCAATCCGGCCAAGGTCGGGATTGGGCGACAGCAGCACCGCCAGGGGCGATTTAGCTATCGGCCAACTCGACTTTTGGCCGACGTCATAATCGATGAAATTGAGCGTCTTGCCGTTGGCGACCAGCAGCATGTTGACCCCGCCGCCATAGGCGAAGCGAATCATGCCGGGGCGCTTCAAGGTCAGCGTGCCTGCCATCTGCCGGCCCTTGCCATCGGCCTGGACGAAGCCGGCGGTCATTGAGCGGGTGGCGCCGAGGCTCGCCTCGACCGCTGCGAGATCGCCCGAGGTCACCGCCGGTGCGGGCACCGCAAGCGCGACCGCCAGGGCCGGAATCAGCGCGCGCGCGAGCATCTTGACGAGAAACATGCAAAAACTCCTGAAGATCGTTTCGCCGGTGGTGGCGTTTCCGCGTTGAATGCGCCCTGAACCCGGGAGTCCTTGGGGTTCAGCCTCTAAAGCGGATGTCCCTCAGCGTCGATCAGCACTTCGCGGCGGCCGACATGGTCGGGGATTCCGACTAGCCCGTCCTTTTCCATCCGCTCGATCAGGCGCGCGGCGCTGTTGTAGCCGACGCGCAACTGACGCTGGAGGTAGCTGGTCGAGGCCTTCTGGCTTTCGGCGACGATCTGGATTGCTTTCCGATAAAGCTGGGTCTCGGCGTCATCCTCGCCGACCGGCTGACCGTCGAACAGATAGCCGCCATCCTCGGGCTCCTCGGTCACCGCCGAGATATAGTCGGGAACCCCTTGCCTGCGCCAATGGTCGGCGATCAGGCGGACCTCGTCGTCGCTAACGAAGGGGCCGTGGACGCGCAGGATCTGCTTGCCGCCGGGCATGTAGAGCATATCGCCCTTGCCAAGCAGCTGCTCGGCGCCCTGCTCGCCGAGGATGGTGCGCGAATCGATTTTAGAGGTGACCTGGAAGCTGATCCGAGTGGGGAGGTTGGCCTTGATCACGCCGGTGATGACGTCGACCGAGGGGCGCTGAGTGGCCATGATCAGGTGAATGCCGGCGGCGCGCGCCTTTTGCGCCAACCGCTGAATGAGGAATTCGACCTCCTTGCCGGCGGTCATCATCAGGTCCGCGAGTTCGTCGACGACGACGACGATTTGCGGCAGCACCTCGTAATCGAGTTCCTCGGTCTCGTAGATCGGCTGGCCGCTGTCGGCGTTGTACCCGGTCTGGACCTTGCGCCCCAGTTGGGCGCCCTTGGCCTTGGCGTCGCGCACCTTCTGATTGAAGCTCGCCAGCTGGCGCACTCCGAGGCTGGCCATCATCCGATAGCGCTCCTCCATCTGCTCCACGGTCCATTTGAGCGCGCGGATCGCCTTGCCGGGCTCGGTCACCACCGGGGAGAGGAGGTGCGGGATGTCATCGTAGATGCTCAGCTCGAGCATCTTGGGATCGATCATGATCATCCGGCACTCGTCGGGTCCCATGCGATAGAGCAAAGACAAGATCATGCAATTGAGGCCGACGGATTTGCCCGATCCGGTCGTCCCGGCGACCAGCAAATGCGGCATCGGGGCGAGGTCGGCGATGACGGGATCGCCCGAGATGTTTTTGCCGAGGATCAACGGCAGCGACATGTTCTGGTCCTCGAACGCCTGGCTGCCGATCAGTTCGCGCAGCACCACCGATTCGCGCCTGGTGTTGGGCAGCTCGATGCCGATCACGCTACGACCAGGGATGGTGGCGACGCGCGCCGACAGCGCCGACATGTTGCGCGCGATATCGTCGGCTAGCTGGATGACCCGGCTGGCCTTGATGCCCGATGCGGGCTCCAGCTCGTACATCGTCACCACCGGACCCGGGCGGACCTCGACGATGTCGCCGCGGACGTGAAAATCCTCGAGTACCGATTCGAGCAGCCGGGCATTTCGTTCCAGGCCAGCGCGGTCGATCTGGCTTTTGCCCTTTTCGGGCGGCGGCGTCAGCAGGTCGAGCCCCGGCAGTTGATAATGATCGCCGAGCGCCAGGCTGGCCTGGCCAACCCCGGCGCGACCCTTGCGC
>NZ_JACDDV010000060.1 GCF_013816785.1 Sphingomonas sp.
GCCCGGGACCGCGCACGATCGCCATCCCGCACTGGGGCAAGGTCGGTTTCCAGCTATGCTATGAAATCATTTTTTCGGGCGAAGTGGTCGATCGGCACAACCGGCCCGACGTGATCTTCAATCCGTCGAACGACGCCTGGTTCGGCGCTTGGGGCCCGCCGCAGCACCTCGCCCAGGCCCGCCTGCGCGCCGCCGAGGAAGGCATTCCGGTGATCCGGTCGACCCCGACCGGGATCAGCGCGCTGGTTGATGCGAGCGGGCGGATTCTCCAGTCGATACCGCTCGGCACAGCGGGTGTGATCGACGCTGCCCTGCCGCAGCCGGCAACGCGACTGACTCTGTTTGCGCGCCTCGGCAATATTATCCCGCTGGCGCTTGGCTTCCTCCTCCTCATCGCCGCGATTGCGCTTGGGCGGAGGCCTCGCTACAGCGAGACATAAGGATATCTTTATATCCTGACTTTTTCCTAGATTTCAGCCAAGGATCGACGACCAAGCCATGCGCAACAGCTTCCTCTTCACGTCCGAATCGGTTTCCGAAGGCCATCCCGACAAGGTCGCCGACCAGATCAGCGATGCGATCGTCGACTTGTTCCTGTCGAAAGACCCGGAAGCGCGCGTCGCCTGCGAGACGATGGTTACGACCCAGCGCATCGTCATCGGCGGCGAGATCCGCTGCAAGGGGGTGTTCGATATTGAGCTGTTCAAGGACACTCACGGCTGGGCGCCGGGATCGCGCGACGAGATCGAGCAGGTCGTCCGGCAGGCCGTCAAGCGCATCGGCTACGAGCAGGACGGCTTCCACTGGCAGACCGCGGAGTTCGAGAACCATCTCCACGGTCAGTCGGCGCATATCGCCCAGGGCGTCGACGCCAGCGGCAACAAGGACGAGGGCGCGGGCGATCAGGGCATCATGTTCGGCTATGCCACCGACGAGACCCCCGATTACCTCCCCGCGACGCTCTACTACAGCCACAAGATCCTCGAGCGGATGGCCGCTGACCGCCATTCGGGCGCCGCGCCGTTCCTGGAGCCTGACGCCAAGAGCCAGGTGACGCTGCGCTACGACGCGGGCAAGCCGGTCGCAGCGACCGCGATCGTGGTCTCGACCCAGCACGCGCCGGGTTATCACGAAGGCGACAAGGAGGCCGAGCTCAAATCCTATGTGAAGTCGATCGTCGCCGAACTGCTGCCCGCCGGGCTGCTGTCGGGCGAAACCGTGTTCCACATCAACCCGACCGGGGCTTTCGAAATCGGCGGCCCCGACGGCGACGCCGGCCTCACCGGGCGCAAGATCATCGTCGACACCTATGGCGGCGCGGCCCCCCATGGCGGCGGCGCGTTCAGTGGCAAGGACCCAACCAAGGTCGACCGCTCAGCCGCCTATATGGCGCGCTACCTCGCCAAGAATATCGTCGCAGCGGGCCTCGCCACGCGCTGCACCATCCAGCTCGCTTATGCGATCGGCGTGTCGGAGCCGCTGTCGCTGTATGTCGACACCCACGGCACCGGGACGGTCGGCGACGATGTGATCGAGGCGGCGATCGGCCGGATCGACAAGCTCGGCCGTCTGACCCCGCGCGGCATCCGCACCCACCTACAACTCAACAAGCCGATCTACTCCCCGACCGCCGCCTATGGCCACTTCGGCCGCAAGGCCCAGGGCGACCTGTTCCCGTGGGAAAAGACCGACCTGGCCGACGATCTAAAGGCAGCGTTGGCCTAGGCCAGCATGCGGACCTTGGGTTCGCGGTCCCAATGGCGCTTGGGCGCGACCTTGGCGAACTGGTCGAGGCCGACCACGCCCGCGTCGGGCTCGACCCCGGCTTTGTCGAGCAGCGCCTTGGCGCCCGCGTCATGGCCGATCGTCTTGACGTGACCAAAGGCGTCCATGACGAAGCCGATCGCGGCGCCGTCCCTGGTGAGCTTGGCCGCCGCCTCGGCTGACAGGACCAGCGCGACGGCGTCGAACAGAACCGAGGGTGATCCGGCGAGCTGGCCATCGGCCTTCATCGTTCCGCCATTCAGCTTGAGCCCACCAACCTTGGGCGCGATGGTGAACACCGAGCCGCCGGCCTTCTCGACCGCCGCCCTGAGGCTGTCGATCGCGGCCTTGTCCGACCCTTCGTCAAACAGGATCGCGATCTTGCGCCCGGTCATCGGCGGATCGCCCTGCTTGACGATCGACAAAGCGTCCGACGGGTCCATGTCGATCGGCGCCTTGGCCGCCTTGTTCGCAGGCGGAAGGTCCATCGCCAGCCCGGCGGCAACGCGCTTGGCGAGGTCATCGTCGACGTTGCGCAGGTTGCCGAGCATGCGCGTCCGCACCGGTTCGAGCATCACCTTCGACAGTTCGAACGTGATCGCCGAGGCGATGTGCGCCTGCTCGATCTTGGTCTGTGAGCGGAAGAACAGCCGCGCCTGGCTGTAGTGATCGGCGAACAGGTCGGCGCGGATGCGCAGCTTGTCGCCGGCGTCGTTGCGTTCGTCGTTGGTGGCGAGCGTCGCGAACCCTGCCTCGCTTTCGCGTGGACCGCCATCCTCGCCCTGCTCACCAAGGCTGTTGGGCTCGTAATTGGCGCGGCCAGTAGGCACCATCGTCTGCATCATTCCGTCCCGCTGGAAATTGCCGAATGGGCATTTGGGAGCGTTGATCGGGATCTGGTGAAAATTGGTTGTGCCGAGCCGCGATTTCTGCGTGTCGAGGTAGGAGAACAGCCGCCCCTGGAGCAGCGGATCGTTTGAGAAATCGATCCCCGGCGGGACATTAGACGGCAGGAACGCCGCCTGCTCGGTCTCGGCAAAGAAATTGTCGACGTTGCGGTTGAGGGTCATCCGTCCGATGATCCGCACCGGGAGCACTTCCTCGGGTATGAGCTTGGTCGCGTCGAGCACGTCGTAGGGCTGCTTGGTCGCGAAGGCTTCGTCGAACGTCTGGATGCCAAGGTCCCAAGCGGGGAAATTGCCCGCGTCGATCGCTTCATAGAGGTCGCGGCGAAGATAATCGGGGTCGGCGCCGGCGATCTTGACCGCCTCGTCCCAGCAGGTCGATTGCATTCCCAGCACCGGTTTCCAGTGGAATTTGACGAAGGTTCCCTCGCCCGCCTCGTTGACCAGGCGGAAGGTGTGGACGCCGAAGCCTTCTATCATTCGAAACGACCGCGGGATGGCGCGATCGCTCATCGCCCACATGATCATATGGGTCGCCTCGGGCATCAGGCTGATGAAATCCCAGAAGGTATCGTGGGCGCTGGCCGCCTGCGGATAGCCTTTGTCGGCCTCCATCTTGACCGAGTGGATGAGGTCGGGAAACTTGATCGCGTCCTGGATGAAGAACACCGGGATGTTATTGCCGACCAGGTCCCAATTGCCTTCGGGCGTGTAAAGCTTGACCGCGAAGCCGCGCACGTCGCGCGGCGTGTCGACCGACCCCGCGCCGCCGGCGACGGTCGAAAAGCGAACGAAGGTTTCGGTCTTCTGGCCTTTTTTGAATACCGCCGCCTTCGACAGGTCGCTGATATCCTCGAGCGCTTCGAATACGCCGTGCGCGCCCGATCCGCGGGCATGGACAATCCGCTCGGGAATTCGCTCATGGTCGAAATGAAAGATTTTTTCGCGCAGGACGAAATCTTCGAGCAGCGTCGGACCGCGCGCCCCGGCCTTGAGGCTGTTCTGATTGTCGCTGACCGGGACGCCGAAGTTGGTCGTCAACCCGCCGCCCCGCTGATGGGTCTCGCCACCCTTGCCGATGGTGGTGCCGTTGGTGGTGGTCGCGGATGGAGAGTCGGGCGCCTTGGCCATGATCGAAAAATTCCTTTGGATTATCGCTTCTCGTGCAACGCCCCGCGCCGGGCAGATATCCGCGCTTCGCGGCCGCCCCACAATAAAGAGTCCAGCTTGTCGAGGCTGCCGCGCTCGGCTAGCGGCGCGCCCGATGACCTCGCACAAGCCCGGCGACCCGCTGACCCTCAATCGCCTCTACGGCCGGTCGAGCGGGCACAGGCTGCGGCAGGGGCAGTCGGCGCTGATCGAAGCGCTGCTGCCGCAGATCGCGGTGCCGGAGGAAGGCGAGGTTAGCGCGATCCGTTTGTTCGGCGATCAGCGCCCGCTCCACTTCGAGATCGGTTTCGGCGCGGGCGAGCATCTTGCCTATCGCGTGGACCTACTGCCCGACCACGGCTTCATCGGCTGCGAGCCGTTCTTGAACGGCGTCGCGACCGCGCTAGGCCATGTCCGCGACGGCCATCTCGCCAATGTCCGACTCCACATGGGCGATGCACTCGACGTGCTGCAGCGGGTGCCCGACGGCGGGTTGAGCTTCGTCTATCTGCTCCACCCCGACCCATGGCCCAAGGCGCGGCACGCCAAGCGACGGATGGTCAACGACGGCCCGATCGACCTTATCGCCGCCAAGCTGCGCCCCGGCGGCGAATTCCGCGTCGCCACTGACGATCCGACCTACCTCAACTGGGCGCTGATGGTCATGCAGCGACATGTCGCCCAGTTCGACTGGCTCGCCGAAGGGTCAAAGGACTGGTTGACGTATCCGGGCGGATGGCCCGAGACGCGCTATGCCGCCAAGGCCCGCCGCGAAGGCCGAACGCCGCACCAGTTGCGTTATCGGCTGCGCTAGGTCTGCCAGTTTTCGACGCTGAGGCCTGGCACGCGGCGAAACTCTCGTTCGTTCGCAGTGACTAGAGTCGCTTCAAGCGCGAGCGCATGGGCCGCGATCAGCATGTCGTTTCCGCCGATCGGCGTTCCGGCCGCTTCAAGCGACGTCCTGAGCTGGGCATAATGGTGATCGGCCGGATGCTCCCATCCAATCGCCGGAATCGATTCCAGGACCGGCGTAATCCGCTTCGCCAATTCCGCCGAACCGCGCTTGGCAAGCCCGAACCGGATCTCCGCAACGACGATCGCACTGGTAATGCACGAACCCTTGTGGACTTCGGCGCGACGGGCGGCGCGCCCCGACGGGTTGCGCGCCAACTCCGACAAGATATTGGTGTCGAGCAAGAAACGAGTCACTCGTCGAAATCATTCACTGAGTCGGGCGGAAAATCTTCGATATCGGGGAATTCGTCGGACGGCCCCAGTAGCGGCAACCCTCGAAGATACTCAAGAACCGACGAAAGATCCCGGCGAGGTTCGGGTTCCAGGATTATCCGTTCGCCCTCCCGCCGCATCACCAGTCCTTCGCCGAAAATATCCAGCTCCTTAGGAATGCGCACCGCCCGGCTTCGACCGTTCTTGAAGATACGGAGGTGGCGGACGGCGCTCATGCCAACTCGCTGGCATATGCCGTGGCATATGTCAAGGTTTCGCCGGGTCGAGCCGCAGCAGCCGGCCACCGTCCTCGAGCAGATAGACACTGCCGTCCGGTCCCTGGTCGACCGCGCGGATGCGGGCGCCCATCGGCCATTGTTCGGCCTTGGCTGCCTTGCCCCCGTTGATATCGACCCGGATCAGCCCCTCGCCCGACAGCGCGGGGATCAGCGCGTCGCCTTTCCACGCGGAAAATTTCTCGCCGGTATAGATGATCAGGCCACCGGGCGAGATCGACGGGTTCCACCATAGTTTGGGCGGTTCGTAGCCGTCGCCGGGCTTGTGGTCGGGAATGTCGCGGCCGTCGTAATGGCTGCCGTTCGAGGCGCGCGGCCAGCCGTAGTTCTTCCCCGGGGCGATCAAATTGACCTCGTCGCCGCCCTTGGGGCCCATCTCGCTGGCCCACAGCCGCCCGTCAGGAGCGAACGACAGTCCAAGCACATTGCGGTGCCCGATGCTCCACAACTGCGCCGCGAGGCCGCCCTTCGCTGCCCAGGGATTGCCCGGCGCGGGCGTTCCCTCGCGGGTTAGCCGGACAACCTTGCCGAGGTTGACGCTCATGTCCTGGGCCGGGTCGAACTTCATTCGCTCGCCCGAGCTTAGGTAGAGGAAACCGTCGGGGCCGAAGGCGATGCGGTGCGAGAAGTGAGCGCTGCCTTCGACCTTGGGCTGCTGGCGCCAGATGATGCGGAAATCGCGCAACACCGGCTTGTTCGGATCGGCGAGGTCGAGCGTGCCATAGCCGAGCGCGGCGCCGTTCGTGCCCCGCGCGCCCTTCTCGACGAAGCTCAGGTAAACGCGGCGGTTGCCGGCGAAGTCGGGATCGGCGACGACATCGCCCAGCCCGCCCTGTCCAGCGACATGGACCACGGGGACGCCCGCCACCGCCCGGCGGCTGCCGTCAAGGAAGTCGACCAGCCACAATTTGCCCTCGCGCTCGGTGAGGAGGGCCAGATTGGTTAGGCGGACGCCACTCCCCGGCAGAAAGTCCATTGCCCAGGGCGTCGAAAATTGCGCAACCTGATGGACCGTGAATGGCCGCGCCGACGTTGATTGCGCATGGGTTGCCGTCTGTCCGCAGGCGGCGGTCGCGGCGACGAGCAGCAGGCCGGCTTGCCAAAAGGGGCGAGGCAGCCGATGCCGCGAGGCGCTTCGTTGCAGGAACAGACTTCTTGACATCCGCTCGCCTCCTCTCGATCGCCACGGCACTTCCGCCCAACACTGTCAGCCAGTCCGACGCCAAATCCGCGGCCAAGGCAATGTTCCGCGGGCGGGCAGCGCTGTTCGACCGGCTGGCGAGGGTATTCGACAATGCGCTGATCGACCAGCGCCATACGGTCGCGCCGATCGACTGGTACCGCGAGCCGCACGGCTGGCAGGAGCGGACCGATCTGTATGTCACCGCAACCGAGGCGCTGTTCGAGGAGCCGGCGCTAAAGGCGATCGCGGGAGCTGGTCTCACGCCCGCCGACATCGACGGCGTCGTGTTCGTATCGACCACGGGCATCTCCACCCCAAGCATCGAGGCCCGCGTCGGCCCACGGATCGGGCTTCGCGCCGATGCGATGCGGGTTCCGGTGTTCGGCCTCGGTTGCGCGGGCGGCGTCACCGGCCTCGCCACCACCGCGCGGTTGGCGGTCGCCGAGCCAGGGTCACGCTGGCTGTTCGTTTGCGTGGAGACCTGCTCGATCTCGATCCGCCTCGACAGCGACGACCCGGCCGCGATCGTCGCCACCGCGCTGTTCGGCGACGGAGCGGCGGCGGCGGTAATTTCAACTGAGGGCGGGGGCATCGCGCGGATCGCCGGTGGGGGCGAGAAATTATGGCCCGACACGCTCGGCATCATGGGTTGGCGGGTCGAGGATCCCGGCCTCGCCGTCATCTTCGATCGTGCCATCCCGCCGTTCATCGAGGCGGAACTGGCGGTCGCGGTCGATGCGATGCTGGCGACGCTTGGCCTGGCGCGCGCCGACATTGACCGCTTCTGCTGCCACCCTGGCGGGGCCAAGGTCGTCGATGCGATCGAGACTGCCTTGGCGCTTCCCAGAAACTCGCTCGACTTGGAGCGCGCGGTGCTGCGCGATTGCGGTAATATGAGCGCGCCCACCGTGATGTTCGTACTCGAGCGTCTGCTCGCACGCGGCCTCCCAGACCGGACGATGATGACCGCCTTCGGGCCCGGATTCACCTGCGCCGGGCTGGTGCTCGAAAAATGAGCCCGATCTGGCCGGCGATCGCCATCCTCGCCTTCGTCACGCTGCAGCGGTTGGCCGAACTGCCGCTAGCAAGAGCCAATACGAAGCGCCTGCTGGCGGCGGGCGGGCATGAAGTTGCGCCCGGCCATTATCCGCTGATCGTCGCGGTCCATGCCGTTTGGCTGGCCAGTTTGTGGTGGTGGGCGCCGGGACAGCCGATCCACTGGCCCTTCCTCACGCTCTACGCGGTGATCGAGGTCGGCCGCGTGTGGGTCTTGCGCACTCTCGGCCCGCGCTGGACGACGCGAATCATCGTCATGCCCGGCGAGCAGCTTGTCGCGCGCGGGCCCTATCGCTTCGTCGACCACCCCAATTATTTGGTCGTCATCGCCGAGATCGCAGTGCTGCCCTTGGTGTTCGGCTTGTGGCCGATGGCGATGGTATTTTCCCTGCTCAACGCCATCGTCCTGGCCATCCGTATCCGCGCTGAAAATCGCGCATTGGCCCGCTGACTCCCTCCTTGCGACTCACGAGCGACGCGCCTATATGCGCCTCACTCTCCTCGACATCGTCAGACGTTGGGGCCGGGCCGGGGTCGGTCCGGCAGCGAGAGGGTTTTGAATTTCGCCAGGACTATTTATCTGACCGACACTGTTGCAATCGCCCGTCTGATCGAGCCCGCTGCCAAGGCGCTGGGTTTCGATCTGGTGCGCGTGGCGATGATCGGTGGCACGACCGACCCGACGCTGCAGGTGATGGCCGAGCGGCCCGACACCCGCCAGCTGTCGATCGACGATTGCGCCGAGCTGTCGCGCAAAGTGTCCGACATCCTCGACGCCGAGGAAGAAGCCGGACGCGACCCGATCTCCGAAGCTTATCGCCTCGAAGTCTCGTCGCCTGGGATCGATCGCCCGCTAACGCGCCCGGCGGACTATGCTGACTGGGCCGGGCACGAGGCGCGCCTCCGCTATGCCGAGCCGGTCGATGGCGCCAAGCAGGTTTCGGGCATCATCGAAGGCATCGAGGGTGGCACGATCCGCGTCACGACCCCCAAGGGCGAACGGCAGGTCGCCTTCGCCAACATCGCGTCGGCGAAGCTGATGCTGACCGACAAGCTCATTCACGCTACCGCGCCGCTCAGCATCGAGGGCGTGGACACGATTGAGGCTGATCCTCATCCGGGGGACGAGGTCAATGCAATCGCAAGTAAGGAAGGTTGATCTAATGGCCACCACCGCCGAATCGGGCGCACCCGCGACCGGGGCCCCCACCGCCAATCGAGCCGAACTGCTCGCCATCGCCGACGCGGTCGCCAAGGAGAAGCTGATCGATCGCGGCATCGTCATTGAGGCGATGGAGGACGCGATCCAGCGCGCCGCCCGGGCCCGCTATGGCGCCGAAAACGACATTCGCGCCAAGCTTGACCCGGTCACCGGCGACCTGCGCTTGTGGCGTGTGGTCGAAGTGGTCGAGGAGGTCGAAGATCATTTCAAGCAACTCGACCTGAAGGGCGCGCAGAAATTGACAGCCGATGCCGCGGTCGGCGACTTCATCGTCGACCCGCTGCCGCCGATCGAGTTCGGCCGAATCGCCGCCCAGGCCGCCAAGCAGGTCATCTTCCAGAAGGTCCGCGACGCCGAGCGCGAGCGGCAATATGAAGAGTTCAAGGACCGCGCTAACGAGGTCATCACCGGCGTCGTCAAGCGGGTCGAGTTCGGCCATGTCGTCGTTGACCTCGGCCGCGCCGAGGGCGTCATCCGCCGCGACCAGCAAATCCCGCGCGAGATGGTCCGCGTTGGCGACCGCATCCGCAGCCTCATCCTGCGCGTCGCGCGCGAAGCTCGCGGCCCGCAAATTTTCCTTTCGCGCGCCCATCCCGACTTTATGAAGAAGCTGTTCGCGCAGGAAGTGCCCGAAATTTACGACGGCATCATCGAGATCAAGGCGGCCGCTCGCGATCCAGGGTCGCGCGCGAAAATCGGCGTGATCAGCTACGATAGCTCGATCGATCCGGTCGGCGCCTGTGTCGGCATGAAGGGCAGCCGAGTGCAGGCGGTGGTCCAGGAGCTGCAGGGCGAAAAGATCGACATCATCCCGTGGAGCGAGGATACGGCGACCTTCGTCGTCAACGCGCTCCAGCCGGCGACCGTCAGCCGCGTCGTGATCGACGAGGAGGAAAGCCGGATCGAAGTGGTGGTGCCCGACGATCAGCTGAGCCTGGCCATCGGCCGTCGCGGCCAAAACGTCCGCCTTGCCTCGCAATTGACCGCGTCGCAGATCGACATATTGACCGAGGCCGACGCCAGCGAAAAGCGCCAGCGCGAGTTTGTCGAGCGGTCGGCGTTGTTCCAGACCGATCTCGACGTCGACGAGACGCTGGCCCAGTTGCTGGTCGCCGAAGGCTTCACCAGCCTGGAAGAAGTGGCCTATGTCGGAATCGACGAAATTGCGTCGATCGAGGGCCTTGACGATGAGATCGCGGGCGAGTTGCAGAGCCGTGCCGCCGAAGCGCTTGAACGGCGCGAAGCCGCGTCGCGCGAGGTTCGTCGCGGCCTTGGCGTCGACGATGCGCTGGCCGAACTGCCCTACCTCACCGAGGCAATGCTGGTGACGCTGGGCAAGGCCAAGATCCTGACGCTCGACGATCTCGCCGATCTCGCCACCGACGAGCTGATCCAGAAGAAGCGCCAGGAACCGCGCCGCCGCGCTGAGACCGGCAACAGCCGGCCCGAAGACAAGGGTGGTGTGCTGGCCGATTATGGCCTGACCGAAGAGCAGGGCAACGAGATCATCATGGCCGCCCGCGCGCATTGGTTCGACGATGACCCATCCGCGTCGGGGTCCGGCGATCAGCCCACCGCGACTGTATCCGGGGAGGACGCAGCTGCGGATGGAACCCAATGATCGCCTGACCACTCCGCCAAGTGATGCCGACGATGGAACAGGACCCGAGCGGACCTGCATCCTGACTCGCGCCTGCCGGCCCAAGGACGAACTGATACGCCTCGCGCTTGGCCCCGACGGCCAAATCGCGCCCGACGTTCGCGCTCGCGCGCCGGGTCGTGGCGCGTGGATCGGCGTTGGTCGCATGGCGCTCGATGAAGCCCTGGCCAAGGGCAAGCTGAAGGGCGCGCTGGCACGGGCATTCAAGGGCGTGCCGCTCATCATAACCGATGATCTCGGGGAGCGAATCGAGTCCGCGCTCCGCGCCCAGGCGCTCGACCGGCTCGGCCTAGAGGCCAAGGGCGGCACGCTTCTGACCGGCGCCGAGCGGATCGAGCAAGCCGCACGTAGCGGCAAGGTCCATCTCCTGATTCACGCCGCCGACGCCGGCGAGGACGGCAACCGCGCGCTCGATCAGGCCTGGCGCGTTGGCGGTGGCCCGCCACGGGGTCTGTTATTTCCGGAGCCGCGCACCATCTTGTCGATGGCGCTTGGGCGCGAGAATGTGGTACATATCGCCCTGACCGATGCCGCCGCCGCCCGGCGCGTGGCTCACGCCATCGCGAGGTGGCAAGCTTTCATTGATCCCGATGCTGGGCTAAGCGGCGCCGACGCCGCGCGGCTGGGCTCGAACGACGATACAGACGAAGGAAACTCATGACCGACCAGACCGATAAGCCCAAGCTTGGCACGCGGCCGCCGCTGGGCCTCAAGCGCACGGTCGAGACCGGCAAGGTGAAGCAGAGCTTCAGCCATGGTCGCTCGAACACCGTCGTGGTCGAAGTCAAGAAGCGCCGTATCCTTGGCAAGCCCGGGGAGGCACCTCCGGCGCCCGAACCCAAGGTGGAGTCCGCGGCTCCTGCGCCGGCGCCCCAGCCGGTCGCGCCCAAGCCCGCAGCTCCGGTACGCCGGCCGATGGACGACATCTCGTCGCGCCGCGAAATGCAGGAGCGGCTGCTGCGCGAGGCCGAGGAAGCGCGCATGACCTCGATGGAGGAAGCGCGCCGCCGCGAGGATCGCGTCAAGGTCGAGCAGACCGAGGATGAAAAGCGCCGCGCCGACGATAACCGCAAGGCCGAGGAAGAGGCCGCACAGCGCACCGCCGAGGATACGGCCGAGGCCGAGCGCCGCCCCGCCGAGGAGGCCGCCGCTCCGCAGGCCGCAGAAGAACCGGCGGCGCGCGAGGAAGAACGACGCTTCAGCCGCCCGGCGGCCGCGCCCGCGCCCAAGCGG
>NZ_JACDDV010000061.1 GCF_013816785.1 Sphingomonas sp.
GTCTACCATTCCGCCACGTCCGCGGCGCGAGGCCTTCGCCGCCTGGCGGCGCACGACCTCATTCGGCGGTGACTTCGCCTAAGTTCAGCCGCTCGCGCATTTCCTTGCCCGGCTTGAAATAGGGTACGCGCTTAGCGTCGACTTCTACCGCCTCGCCTGTGCGCGGGTTGCGCCCGGTGCGGGCGTCGCGCTGACGAGTCGAGAAAGCGCCGAAGCCGCGCAACTCGACGCGGCCACCCTTGGCGAGTTGATCGGTGATCGAGTCGAACAAGGATGCGACGACATTCTCCACCTCGCGCTGGGTGAGGTCGGGAAAATCGCTGCACAGTTTCTGCACCAGTTCGGATCGGATCATCATATCCCCGCATCAATCAATTGGCCATGACGCCCCCCCGGCGACAGGCGATGCGTATCAGCCTGTTCGCCAAAGGAAAAGGGCGCAGCTGCATCGCTGCATCCGCGCCCTTCCCATAGTGAGGCGGGCAGCACACTGCCCGTGTGCGTTCATTCGGCCATGCAAGGCTTAGTCTGCATGGACGCTTACTTCTTGTCGGGCTTATCAGCCTTGGCTGGCTTATCGGCCTTGGCTGGCTTGGCCGGTGTTGTGGAGGCTTTTTCTTTTAGGGCGGCGCCGAGGATGTCGCCGAGGCTCGCGCCCGCGTCGGACGAGCCATACTGCGCCACCGCCTGCTTCTCCTCGGAGATTTGCAGCGCCTTAATCGAAAAGTTGGGCTTCTTCGAGCGGTCGAAGCCGATCACCTGCGCGTCGAACTTCTGCCCGACCTGGAACCGCTCCGGACGCTGCTCGTCGCGGTCGCGGCCAAGGTCGGTGCGCTTGATGAACCCGGTCGCGCCGTCGTCGCCGACCTGCACTTCCAGGCCGCCATCGCGCACTTCAAGCACGGTCACGGTCAGCGTCTCGCCCTTGTTGACGCCGCCCGACGATGCCCCGCCGCCGACCGCGACACCGCCGCGCTCAAGCTGCTTCATGCCGAGCGAGATACGCTCCTTTTCGACATCGACGTCGAGCACCACGGCGGACACGGACTCGCCCTTGTGGTGCAGCGCCAGCGCTTCCTCGCCCGACACGCCCCAGGCGATGTCCGACATATGGACCATGCCGTCGACGTCGCCGTCGAGGCCGATGAACAGCCCGAACTCGGTCGAATTCTTGACCTCACCCTGGACGGTCGATCCGACCGGATATTTGTCGGCGAAGTCGGTCCACGGGTTCGACTGGGCCTGCTTGAGGCCGAGCGAAATGCGGCGCTTCTCCTCGTCGACCTCAAGGATCTTGACCTCGACCTCCTGCGACGTGCTGACGATCTTGCCCGGATGGACGTTCTTCTTGGTCCAGCTCATTTCCGAGACATGAACCAGGCCTTCGATGCCAGGCTCCAATTCGACGAAAGCGCCATATTCGGTGATGTTGGTCACCCGGCCAGTGAAATTGCCCTCGATCGGATATTTGGCCTGCGCGCCCTCCCACGGATCGCTCTCGAGCTGCTTCATGCCGAGCGAGATACGCTGCGTCTCGCGGTTGATGCGGACGATCTGCACCTTGACCGTGTCGCCGATCGCGATGACCTCGCTCGGGTGGCCGACGCGCTTGTAACTGATGTCGGTGACGTGGAGCAGACCGTCGATCCCGCCCAGGTCGACGAACGCGCCATAATCGGTGATGTTCTTGACCACGCCCTCGATGATCTGGCCTTCCTCGAGGCTCAGGATCAGGCCCGAACGCTGCTCGGCGCGGGTTTCCTCGAGGATCGCGCGGCGCGACACGACGATGTTGCCGCGGCGGCGGTCCATCTTCAGGATCACGAACGGCTGCGAAATATCCATCAGCGGACCGACATCGCGGACCGGACGGATGTCGACTTGGCTTCCCGGCAGGAAGGCGACGGCGCCGCCCAAATCGACGGTGAAGCCGCCCTTGACCCGGCCGAAGATCACGCCGTCGACGCGCTCGGCCTTTTCGAATTCCTTTTCCAGCTTGTCCCAGGCGGCTTCGCGGCGCGCGCGGTCGCGGCTGAGCATCGCTTCGCCCTGCGAATTTTCGACCCGGTCGACATAGACTTCAACTTCGTCGCCGATCTTGAGATCAGCCTTCTGGCCCGGCGCGGCGAATTCGCGTAAGGGGACGCGGCCTTCGCTCTTCAAACCGACATCGATCACGGCGAGATCATTCTCGATCCCGGTAACGATGCCCTTGACGACCTTGCCCTCAAAGGACTCGTTCTCGCCGCCGAGGGCTTCATTAAGCATCGCCGCGAAATCGTCGCGGCTCGGAAATGCCGTAGTGGCCATAAAAGAGTGACTTTCGAACTTCAGTTTTCATGCCGCCGCCGGCCACATCGGCCGAACTACCATCTGGCGGACCTGGAAACCCATGATCCGCCCCGCCGGCCCCATGCCGGTCGAGGCGTCCGATGGACGTGGGCAGGCAGCAGGCCCAAGCATCGCAGCAAGGAAGACGAGCCGCCCGCAGAGCACACCGCCGGACGGTGGCGCGCATAGCGGATGAAGGGCAAGAGGGCAAGCGAGGGGGCAAGCGCGAGCTAACGTTTGAGTGCCGCTTCGCCACCGCTCACCAATCTATCGGCGTGAGCAATCACGCCATGAAACCAGCGCGCCAACTCCCGACTACTTACCCCTTCAGATCGTAAAGCCGTCTCGCCGAAAGCCAAAAGTGTCGAAAGGATGGCCTGTTGACCAACCTCGGCTCCTAGTCGCACGCCTTCGCTAACTGCTGGAGATTTTGGTGACATGGAGCCATGAACAAGCTTCGATCGCAGGGTGTAGGCACGCTGAGCCTTTCGAAGCCACTGCTCCCGGCTCTCGATCGTTCGAGGATCGAAGCAAAGCGCCGCCACCCTTTCAGATATTACGCTAGTTATGTCGTCTTTCTCGTCGGTCATCATGATGCGCTCAAGGGCGGTCACATATTTCACGACCTTTGCCGCTAGCGAAGACTCTCGTACTGCCTCTCCGAACCACAGGGCTGCTTCCAAAAACCGATCGCTTAGGGGCCTATCAAGAGTTGGGTCTGCCGCTGCTTCAAGAGCCACGCCACACAATTTCATCACTTCGCCATAATCGGGCCTGTCAAACAGCGTGAACCAATCATCCTCGAACGCAACTTCTCCCGGTCCGCCATACGACGCCATCAAATTCAATTCGCCCGTCGCCGTAATCGAAAACCTGCCGCGTTTATCTCTGTTGATAGCGGGACCACCCACAATCATCTTCCGCGTGTGACCCGGACCAAGCAGTAGATGAAGGCAATCAAGCGCAGCGATAACGGCTGTCTTTGCTAAATCATCAGAGGTCTGCTTATCGCACTCTGGAATGGTTACTTCGGCAACCCAGCCAAAGGTCTTGTAGTAGCGAACCATATCCGACAGAACTTTCCGATCCCGTCTTATCCCCTGAATCCGGTTGGCTTGAACGTGTTGTGCGAGAAGCGATCTAAAACTTGAGCGACTATGAAAGCGAATGGGTCCGATGGTAAAAGTTGACGGATTTTGAGCGATCATCAGATGACATGGGACGAAGTGCGTCAATGTCAGGCGCTTTGAAGCGGCAACACGGCCCGCCTCGGCGAGTGCGCGATCAACGTGACGTATGTCGACAGTCTGTCTCTCCTTCAGAAACCTCCGGACAAGAATCTCGGCCAATGGTTTCCTCACCGATTGGAGGCTTACTTGCTGGGCTATATCTGCGTGTGATCTAGCTCGTGCGGCTAACGACTCTAAGCGCTCAATTGCTTTGCGACCGCAAATCATGTGGCCACGCCCTGACGGGTGCGGGAGATCGCAGAATGCGTTCCCTTGCAGCTCCTCTTTATAGCCGTTCGGACGCTCCATCAGCAGACAATTAAAGCGGCCACACTCTGAGAATATGAATTCGACATCGGCTACAAGGTCGTCTTTGCGATTGGTCATGCGCCCATTTGTAGCATTTCAGCAGCCATGCACGAAAAATTGATTGTTGTGATTCCTATGCTGCGTGGACGTTCATGGGCATCATTCGGCGAGCCTGAAGGTGCGCGGCTGTTGACATCTTCTATTTTCGTAACTACATAATATCGCTGCCAGGAGACGAGCCATGCGTGAGCCAACAAGTTACGTAACGAGGAACGTCTCCCATGGAGATCAGCTACGACGCTGAGAAGCGTAGTTGGACCCTTCGCGAAAGGGGATTGGATTTTGCCGATGCAGTGCAGGTTTTCGCCGGAACGACGCTCACGATCCAGGACGATCGCAGGGATTATGGCGAGACGCGTTTCCAAACGATGGGACGGCTTGGTGACCGGTTGGTCATGCTGGTTTGGACCCCGCGTCACGGCGCATGGCACATCATCTCGATGAGAAAAGCGAATGACCGCGAACAAAAGAAATTTGACGCCCAACTTGAATGACGACGATGCCCAGGAATGGGCAGACGACGTCTTTGATCGTGCAAAATTGGCGCGCGGCGGTAAGGTCGTCCGCAAGGCGGAAGGCACGCTCACCCGGCGCGGCAGGCCGCCAATGGGCGAAGCCACCAAGCAGCAGGTCACGTTGCGCTTGGCCCCCAAGGTAATCGATCACTTCAAAGCCACCGGTGCCGGTTGGCAAACCCGTGTGAACAGCGTCCTTGAACAACATGTTTCCGGGTCACTCGGCGGAGGGGGTCGTTCAATGTTTCGTGAAGTAGCAGAAGGTTTTGCAATGGCGAAGAATGAGCAGACCGGCAAAAAAGCCGGAACGGCGGCGTCGAAGGTTTTGCGAAACAAAAGTACCGGCAAGGCATCTAAGACCGCTGCGGGCTCAGCCCTGACCCAGCGCCCTACGAAAAAGAAGTAGTCAGCTAAACCCTGAAGCGGAAGCTGTAGGAAAATTCCTATTGCAAATAGGGAATGAATAGGGAACATTGGTGGCGCTCGGAGTCGCCCCAATGATTGTTGTCGATGCCCCTATCCTGATTGCTCTGGCTGCCCTGATCAGCAGCGTTTCCGCGTTCGTCTGGGCGGTACGCCGCAAGCCTTGACCGGCCGCTCTTGACATGTAGGAACCTATATGGTTCATACATGAGATGTGCGATCACCGCGCCTTCCCTGCCCGCCTCTGCCCCAACAAGGCCAACATGTGCCCCGCAAGGAACGCCTGACCCCGGCCACGGTGGGCTATTCCTCCGTGCAAGGTAATTGGGTGCAGGAACGTCAGTGCGAACATTCGAAAGTTTACACGCTACGACGAAAATGCGCCGCAGCATCAACTTCATCAACTTCGGCCGGCAAAAATCCCGTAAATCCGCCAAACCATTATCTCACGGCCCCCGACCGAAACGCACTCGATCGCAGCCGCGCCGACAAACCGCCCACCACGTCCGCACACCCCCTTCCTTGACTTTTCACCCCCTTCCGCTGTAGCGCGCCTCGCGGCGCAGCGCCCCTCTTGGGCGCGGCCTGTTTTTCCGGACCCCTGCATGACCTTTGCCGATCTCGGCCTTTCCGACCAATTGCTGCGCGCTGTCATCGACAGCGGCTACGACGTGCCGACCCCGATCCAGAAGGGCGTGATCCCGAGCGTGCTGATGGGCCGCGACATCGTCGGCATCGCCCAGACCGGGACCGGCAAGACCGCCGGCTTCGTCCTGCCGATGATCGACATCTTGGCCGAAGGGCGGACGCGCGCAAGGATGCCGCGCAGCCTGATCCTCGAGCCGACGCGCGAGCTCGCCGCGCAGGTCGCCGAGAATTTCGAGAAATATGGCAAGAACCACAAGCTCTCGATGGCCCTGCTGATCGGCGGCGTGCAGATGGGCGACCAGGTCAAAGCGCTCGAAAAAGGCGTCGACGTGCTGATCGCCACGCCGGGCCGGCTGATGGACCTGTTCGGACGCGGCAAGATCATGCTCAACGACTGCAGCCTGCTGGTGATCGACGAGGCCGACCGGATGCTCGATATGGGGTTTATCCCCGACATCGAGGAAATCTGCTCGAAGCTGCCCAAGACCCGCCAGACATTGCTGTTCTCGGCGACCATGCCGCCGCCGATCAAGAAGCTGGCCGACAAGTTCCTGACCGACCCCAAGACGATCGAGGTCGCGCGCCCGGCCACCGCCAATATCAACATCGATCAGCGGCTGGTGATCGTCCCGGCAGCCAAGAAGCGCGACGCGCTGCGCCACATCCTGCGCGACGAAGGGTTCAAGAACGCGATCATCTTCTGCAACAAAAAGGTGACGGTGCGCGAGCTTTACACCAGCCTCAAGCGCTCCGGCTTCTCGGTCGGGCAGATCCAGGGCGACATGGACCAGTCGAGCCGGATCGCCGAATTCGATCGCTTCAAAAAGGACGAGATCAGCGTATTGGTCGCGTCCGACGTCGCCGCGCGCGGTCTCGACGTGAAGGGGGTCAGCCACGTCATCAACTTCGATGTGCCGTGGCAGCCCGACGACTATATCCATCGCATCGGCCGCACCGGGCGAGCGGGCCTGAAGGGTACGGCGATCACGCTGGCGACCCCGGCCGATGCCGAGGCGATCGCCTCAATCGAGAAATTGACCGGGCTCAAGATCGCCAAGGTCGGCGCGCCGGCGACGAGCGCCGAAGTCGTGAGCGAGGCTCCGGTCGAGGAAGCGCGGCCCGCGCCGCGTGGCCGCAAGCCGGCACGCGACAAGACGCGCGCCCCTGCTGCGGAAACGCCTAAGCCGGTCCGCGAGAAAGCTCCGGCCCCGCGCCATGAGCCCGAAGTCCGTCGCGACGAGCCCGACGATGACGAGTATCGCCCGCGGGTCGAAACCGGCGAGGACGAGTACCGCCCGACGGTCGAGCCCAAGACCGCCGACGACGCCGAACCGGCGTGGAACGGCCCAGTCCCTTCGTTTTTGAATTTCGGGGCGGGGTAGAAAGCCCCTCTAGCTGCGATAACGCTCCAAGAAGCTTGCCGCATACACATCGAAGCGCTGCCCAGCGATTGCGTCGCGCAGGCCCTGCATCAGCGCCTGGTAAAACCATAGATTATGCTCGGTCATCAGCATTGCGCCGAGGATTTCGCCCGAGCGGACGAGGTGGTGGACGTAGGCGCGTGAGTAGCTGGCGCAGGTCGGGCAGGCGCAAGTTTCGTCGATCGGTCCTTGGTCCTCCGCGAAGCGGGCGTTGCGCAGGTTGATCGGGCCGTCGGCGGCGAACGCCTGGCCGGTGCGGCCCGAGCGGGTCGGCAAGACGCAGTCGAACATGTCGATCCCGCGGCGCACCGCCTCGACGATGTCGTCGGGCTTGCCGACCCCCATCAGGTAGCGCGGCTTGTCGGTGGGGAGCATGGCGACGGCATAGTCGAGCACGCCGCACATCGCCTCATGTCCCTCCCCCACCGCCAGCCCGCCGATGGCGTGGCCGTCGAAGCCGATGTCGAGCAACGCATCGGTCGAGCGTTGACGCACGTCGCGAAACATCGATCCCTGCTGGATGCCGAACAGGGCGGCGCGAGCGGCATGGTTATCGCCAACGTCGAATGCGTCGCGCGAGCGCCTGGCCCAGCGCATCGATCGCTTCATCGACGCATCGGCCTGCGCCTCGGTCGCGGGGAACGGCGTACATTCGTCGAACGCCATGACGATGTCGGCGCCAAGCAGCCGCTGGATCTCAATAGAGCGCTCGGGGCTAAGCATGTGCGACGAGCCGTCGAGGTGCGATTTGAACCGCACCCCCTCCTCGGTCTTCTTGGTTAACTCGCCAAGGCTCATCACCTGGAAGCCGCCGCTGTCGGTCAGGATTGGGCGGCCCCAATTCATGAATTTGTGCAACCCGCCAAGCCGCGCGACCCGCTCCGCACCGGGACGGAGCACCAGATGATAGGTGTTGCCCAGGATAATGTCGGCGCCCGTAGCCCGAACGCCCTCCGGCTTCATCGCCTTGACGGTGGCGGCGGTGCCGACCGGCATGAACGCCGGCGTGCGAATTTCGCCGCGATGCATGGCGATGGCGCCGGTGCGCGCGGCGCCGTCAGTTTCGGCGATGGCAAAGGAAAAGCGGGTCATTTCCGATTTGCGCCGGACGTCAGGTTGAGGGCGTCCAACAGCCGTCTTGGTGCGCCGACATCGATCTCCAGCGTGTCTTCCGATTTGGTCGCAACCAATCGAAGTTGAGCACCACTGTTGTCATACAACCACGCGCGATCCGCTTTTTCAAGAAACCAAGGGAGTTGTGCCAGCGACCGTTCATATCGGCGGCGAATATCCCTTTCGGGAACGGCATGTCCGCCTTTCTTCACGCGAATAGCGACGCGTTCGACATTCTTGTCGGGGTGATCGAGCACGACGTACAACAGCCAAACTTCGTAACCCAATTCGTGCGCGCGTCCGACCAGCCGCCGATATTTGTCGGTCGACAGAACCGTTTCCACCCCGACCGGCTTATGAACAGCAAATGATGCGTCGAGCCATTGCTCGATCCGAATGACCGCTGCAAGATTGGCTTGCCTGCCGGCAAGCATCTCAACTTGCTCCAGGCGCGCCGTCAGCCGGTCGGGGTTGATGATCCATACCGTGCGGCCCTCAAACTCGGCGCGCGCATCTTCATAGGCCGTGCTTTTGCCCGACCCGTTTGGCCCTGCGACGATTAAAAAAAGTGGGTTTTCAGCGCTTTGCTGGCTGACCATCCGCCGAGCCGATCACTTTCTTGTTCTCGGCGCGCGCGCGCGCGACATTGCGACCAAAAACATAAGTCAGATCCCGGTCGATGGTCTCACTCGATAAATCGATGACATGATAACTCAGAAGCTTACCATCGGCGTCACGCGAGCGCTTGACGCGCGTTGACGCGCCCTTGCTCGTGATTTCACGCGCCGTGGTTTTCTTGAGCCTGGTTTGGACGATCTTCATCTGAACTCCTTGCTGACAATATAGCGAGCTTTGCCCCGCCCGCCAGTCTTGCCGATATGAATTGCCTCATAAGGCCGCCACTGCCAATCGCCAGCAATGATCGACCCTTGGGTCTACGCTGCCCTCACCGCGACCGCCGTCCTGACCGGTTTCATCGACGCAATCGCCGGCGGCGGGGGCCTCATCATGATGCCGGCGCTGCTGTTCGCCGGGGTGCCGCCGGTCAATGCGCTGGCGACCAACAAATTGCAGTCGATGTTCGGCACTGCGACCGCCTGCGTCAACTATGCGCGCAAGGGGCTGATCGACTGGCGCGCCAACCGCTGGACGATGCTGCTGGTATTCCTCGGCGCGAGCTTCGGCGTGATCGTCGTCCAGGCGATCGACACACGGGCGCTGTCGCTGATCATTCCGTTGCTGCTGATGGCGGTCGCGCTCTATGTGCTGGTCAGCCCGCGGATGGGCGACGAGGACGCTCAGCCGCGGCTGAGCGCGGCGGGTTATGCGCCGGTCGGCGCGGCGATCGGCGCCTATGATGGGTTCTTCGGGCCGGGCACGGGGAGTTTTTTCACCGCCAGTCTGGTCGCGTTGCGCGGACTCGGGCTGACCCGGGCGACGGCGCTGACCAAGCTGCTCAACCTCACCAGCAACGTCGCCGCGGTGATCCTGTTCGCGATCGGCGGCAAGATGGTCTGGCTTCTCGGGCTCAGCATGGCGGCCGGATCGATGACAGGCGGGTGGATCGGCAGCCATACCGCGATGCGTTTCGGTGCCAGGCTGATCCGGCCGCTGCTGATCATCCTGTCGCTAGGACTGACGGCGCGGCTGCTATGGGGCTATTTTGCGGGTTGAGAAGGCGCCGGGGCTTGCCTCATGGCCCGCTTGACGGGCAAGAGCGGCGCGATGACCGAGAAAAGCCCGGCCGCCCTCCCCCCTTCGCAACCGCATTTCGCCTTCATCGTCGGGGCCCCGCGTAGCGGCACGACCACGCTGGCGAGCCTGCTCAAGCAGAACCCTCATGTTTGCTTCTCTTCGGTCAAGGAACCCCATTATTTCTCGCGGCACGATCTCGACGGGCTCGACGAGGCGACGCTCAGGCACCTGATCGACGAGGATTATCTTGCACGCTTTTTCGGCCATTGCGCGGGTGAGAAGCTACGCGCCGAAGGATCGGTGACTTACCTTTACGTGCCCGACATGATGGCGCCGATTTTGAAGCTGTGGCCCAACGCCAAGTTCGTTATCGCGCTGCGCGACCCGCTTGACATGCTGCCTTCGCTCCACGCCCGGCTGCTGATCACCGGCGACGAGGACGAGGCCGATTTCCCGGCCGCCTGGGCGAAAATCGAGGAACGGCGCCAGGGCCGTTCAATCCCCAAGAGCGCGATGGACCAGCGCTGGTTACGCTACGATGATGCCGGCGCGCTTGGCAGCCATGTCGAGCGTTTCTTCGCGGCGGTCGGGCGCGAGCGCTGCCATGTCGTGCTGTTCGACGACCTGGTCGCCGACACTCGCCAAAGCTACTTCGAGCTGTGCGCCTTTCTCGGCGTCGAGCCGAAGGTCGACAGCAAATTTGCCGCGCGGCGGATCAACAAGGCCTATCGCATCGGCTGGCTCCAGCGGCTGCTCAAGCGCCCGCCAAAGGCGGTGCGTACGGTGTTCGCCGGCAAGCAGTTCCGGCAACGCGAGAAAAAGCTCGACGCCAAGGAAGGCAAGGCGATTGCAGCAGTGTTCCGGTGGCGTAAGCGGCTGCTCGCCTGGAACAAGGTTTCAGCCAAGCGCAAGCCGCTCGACCCGACCTTGCGCGGCCAGATCGTCGAACGACTTCGCGAGGAAGTGATCCTGCTGTCGAAGGTCATCGATCGGGACTTGAGACACTGGATGGGCGGGATTCCGGAAGCAAAGCCAACCGACAAAAGATCTTGAAGGCCTAAGCGGGCAGCAACAGCGAGGCGTCGCCATAGCTGTAAAATCGGTAGCCCTGCCTGATCGCGTGGGCATAGGCGGCCTTCATCGTGTCCAGCCCCATTAGCGCCGAGACGAGCATGAACAGAGTCGATTTGGGCAAATGGAAATTGGTCATCAAGCCGTCGACCGCGCGGAAGCGGTAGCCCGGGGTGATGAAGATGGCGGTGTCGCCTTCGAACGGATGAATCACGCCGTCGTCGTCCGTCGCGCTTTCGAGCAGGCGGAGCGAGGTGGTGCCGACCGCGATCAGCCGCCCGCCGGCGGCGCGCGCGGCGTTTAGGCGTTCGGCGGCGGCCGCATCGATCTTCCCCCATTCGGCGTACATGCGGTGGTCGGCGGTGTCGTCGACCTTGACCGGGAGAAAGGTGCCGGCGCCGACATGGAGGGTCAGCGTCTCGCGCCCAAAGCCGCGCTCGTCGAGAAGGTCGATCAGCCGCTGTGTGAAGTGAAGCGCGGCGGTCGGCGCGGCGACGGCGCCGGCCTCCGCCGCGAACATCGTCTGATAATCGTCGCGGTCGGCGGCGTCGGTCCCACGACGCGACGCGATATAGGGAGGCAGCGGCATTTGCCCGGCACGCTCGAGCAGCAGTTCGACGGGTTCGTCGCCGTGGAAATGAAGCAGGAGGGCGCCGGCATCGTCGCGCTCGACGGCGGTGGCGGCGACGCCCTCGGCAAAATCGATGCGATCGCCTTCACGCACGCGCCGGGCGTTGCGGACGAACGCCCACCA
>NZ_JACDDV010000062.1 GCF_013816785.1 Sphingomonas sp.
GGTCCAGCGCGCCAGCGCCTCGAACCCGGCAACCTCGCCCGACTTCAGGTCGATCAGCGGCTGGTAGAACAGCTTCAACTGGTCCTTGTCGAGCGCGCGGCGAAGCTCGGTCTCGATCGAGAAGCGTCGCCGCGCGGCGCTCGCTTCCTTGGGCTCATACACCTGCGGTTTCCCCGCCAGCTTGGCCTGCTTGACCGCGAACTGGGCGTTGCGGAACAGCTCCTCAGCGTCCTGGTCGTCGTGCATCAGGGCGACGCCGATCGCGCATTCGACGCGAATTTCCAGCTCCGACAGGCGGAACGGAGTCGCCATGACTTCCTGGATGCGCTCGGCGGCGGCCAGCGCATCGATGCTGCCACGCTTCAGCCCGACCAAAATGCCGAACTCATTGCCCCCGGTCCGCGCCAGCACGTCGCCCGATCGCAACGCCGAGATCAGCCGGCGGGCGAAGGTGATCAGCAGTTCGTCGCCGGCGAGCGCGCCCATCGACTCATTGATCCGGCTGAAGCGCAGCATGTCGACCACCAACACCGCATAGGCGGCGTCGACCTTTCCCGCCGGCATGCCGACCGCCGTGCTGCCGCGCGCCTCGACCGTCTCGGTGAAGCTCAGGCGGTTGGGCAGCCCGGTCAGGCTGTCGCGCAGCATTTCGGCGCGCAGCGTGCGCTCGGCCTGGACCTCCACGGTCCGCTCGACCAGGCTGACCAGGCAACGCGGGCTGTTGAAGGTGCTGGCACGCGGCAGGGGGGCCAGCTTGATCCGGTAATAGCGCGCGCCAAACCCTTCGCCGTCGCAAAAGTCGAGCTCGCTCGGCGCGTCGAAATCCGCCAGGAACGCCATCATCATCTGGGCGATCTGAATATGCGTGCAGTGACGAAAATCGCCGCTCATCATCAACGCGTCGCCGGTCGTCGCCATCACCTCGTCGAACCGCGGATTTCGTTCGAGCAGTTTGAGCACGCCATGCTTGTTGAGACCGACGATCGCAGCCGCGATTGGCAGGGCCGTGAGCAAGGCGAGTTCGTCCGCCGACGCGTGGGCGGTCCGAACCTCGTTCCTGTCCGCCGCGCGAGCACCCTTGGGCGCGGTCGCGCGCTTTGCTGCAGCCTGCATGAGTGCAGCGTTAACCGGGGGAGGTTAACAGACCGTCACGACCCGTCGCTTCTCGCCGCTCGGCTTTACGAGAACCGGTTGCTCCTCGGGAATCCGTTGGGCGCGATGCGGCCGCTCGCCCCGCGGATCGCGCGCCACGGCGTCAAGTCCGTCTCCGACCGCACTCGCCCGCTGTCGCCGCCCAACGGCCAGCTGATTCCGTCGGCCATCGCAAAGGCCATCGCGTCGCTCAGCCCGCCGTCGCGATAGCGCTGCAGCTGCACCCCGGACCCGCGCCCCAATTCGGGCAGTTCGTCGATCCTGAACACCAGCATCTTGCGGTTCTCGCCGATCGCCGCGACCGCGTCGGCCGCGCCCGGCACGGGCTTGAGCACCACCACCTTCGCCCCGGGCCGCAAATTGACCAGCTGCTTGCCCTTGCGCGTTTCGGCCAGCGTCGCCTCGCCGCTCGTCACGAACCCGCGCCCGTCGCTGGTCGCGACCAGCAGCCGCATCTCGGGCCGCGCCACCATCGTCGCGATAATCTCGGCCTCGGCCTCCAGGTCGATCGTCAGCCGCACCGGCTCGCCGAACCCGCGCCCGCCGGGCAGCTTGTCGCCGCCCAGCGTATAGACCCGCCCATTGTCAGCCATCAGCAGCAGCTTGTCAGTGGTCTGCGCGTGGAAATGGAGATGCGGCCCGTCCCCCTCGCGCCACTTCAATTCGGCGATCTCGGCCAGCGCGACATGCCCCTTCATCGCCCGGATCCAGCCGCGCTGCGACAGGATCACGGTGATCGGCTCCTTCTCGATCATCTGGCTCCAGTCGAGCTCCCGGGCGGGGCCGGACTCCACAAGAAGCGTCCGCCGCTCGTCCCCGGCATAAGCCTCACGCACCGCCGCCAGGTCGCGCTTCAATCGGGTCCGTTGCCGCGCGGGGCTCTCGACCAGTCGCGCCAGCTCCTCGCGCTCCTTTGCCAGCTTGGCGCGCTCCTTGCCGATCTCCATCTCTTCCAAGCGCCGCAAGCTGCGCAGCCGCATGTTCAAGATAGCCTCGGCCTGCCGATCGGTCAGCGCGAACTCGGCGATCATCACCGCCTTGGCCTCATCCTCGGTACGGATGATCTCGATCACCCGGTCGAGATTGAGAAACGCCACCAGAAACCCGTCGAGCAACTCCAATCGGTCGTCGATCTTGCCGATCCGCGTCGTCGAGCGCCTGAGCAACACCTCGATCTGGAACTCGAGCCACGCCAGCAGCACTTGGCGCAAACTCATCACGCCCGGCGTGCGATGCTTGTCGAGCACGTTCAGATTGAGCGGGAAGCGCACTTCCAACTCGCTCATCCGGAACAGGCTCTCCATCAGCAGCTCGGGATCGACCGTCCGCGAGCGCGGCTCGAGCACGATCCGCACCGCCGCGTCGCTCTCGTCACGCACATCGGCCAGGATCGGGAGCTTCTTGTCCCCGATCAGCCCGGCGATGGCCTCGATCAGCTTGCCCTTCTGCACCCCATACGGAATCTCGCTGACCAGCAGATGCCACCCCCCGCCCTTCTCGCGCTCGACCGAAATCTTGGCGCGCAGCCGGAAGCTCCCCCGCCCGGTCCTGTAGGCCAGCGCAATCGCCTCGCGCCCGTCGACCAGCACCCCGCCGGTGGGAAAATCAGGCCCCTGGACGAAATCCATCAAGTCGCGATCGTCCGCCCCCGGATTGTCGATCAGATGCGACGCCGCCTCGATCAGCTCGCCGACATGGTGCGGCGGGATCGACGTCGCCATCCCCACCGCAATCCCCGACGACCCGTTGGCAAGCAGATTGGGGAACAGCCCGGGAAACACCTCGGGCTCCTCATCCTCCCCATTATAGGTCGCGCGATAGTCGACTGTCCCCTCGTCGAGCCCGGCCATCAGCCGCGCCGCGGTCGCCGTCAGCCGCGCCTCGGTATAGCGGTAGGCGGCGGCATTATCCCCGTCGATATTCCCGAAATTCCCCTGCCCGTCGACCAGCGGATAGCGCAGCGCGAAATCCTGCGCCAACCGCACCATCGCGTCATACACCGACTGGTCGCCGTGCGGATGGTATTTGCCGATGACGTCGCCGACGACGCGAGCGCATTTCTTGTAAGCGGAGGCGGGATCGAGCTTGAGCAACCGCATCGCCCACAGAAGGCGGCGATGCACCGGCTTCAACCCGTCGCGGACATCGGGAAGCGAGCGCGCGGTGATGGTGGAGAGGGCATAAACGAGGTAGCGCTCGGAGAGAGCGGCATCGAAGGGAACTTCGATTTCGGATTCGGTGGGTTGCATGGGATGCAACTAGCAAGCGCGCGGCCTCGCCGTCACCCCAGTCAAGCCCATCATTCTATTTTTCCACCTCATCCAGAAAAAGCGTGATGACTGTTGCAGTGTATTGGCGCCCATCATAGAACATCTCGGGAACAGGAGCGGTCGAATGAATCAGTCGAATGGCGCGGGTTTACGGAAATACGGCGTCGTGTCGTTGTTCTCCGGTGCGATGGGCTTCGATCTCGGACTTGAGGCAACAGGGCGCTTCGAGACATTGGCCGCGCTGGAATTCGACAAAGCCTGCTGCGACACGATCCGACTGAACCGGGACAAAGGGCGCACTGCCCGTCGAGACATGCGGGTGCACGAGGGCGACATAACTCGAATACCGGCTGTTTCCGTCATGGCAGACCTTGGCATGGCGACTGGAGAATTGGACCTCCTTTGCGCTGGCCCACCTTGCCAAAGCTTCAGCACCACTGGCCGGCGCCGTACTGTGGAGGATCCTCGTGGAACCCTGCTTTGGCAGGTCATCGAGTATATCGACGTGTTCCGCCCGAAGACATTCGTGATTGAGAATGTTCGCGGATTACTTTCTGCCGCACTGAAACACAGGCCAATCGCGGCCAGGCCGGAAAAGGGCGGACTACCCCTTGATCCCGACGAGATGCCGGGATCGGTCATGAGGAAGTTCTTGGAGGATTTGCGGAGGCGCTTCGGCGAGGTTTATCGCATGGACGTCTTTGAGGTGAACGCCGCAAACTACGGCGCGCCACAAATTCGCGAGCGCGCCATATTCATCGGCAACCGAATGGATGCGGTTATCGACTTTCCAGAGCCAACGCACGGTCCTAATCAATTGCCCTACGCAACTTTGGGGGACGCCCTAAGGCGGGTAGGTCATGAGCTTAATTCCGTCATTATGGACTTTTCACCACGCAAGAAAAGCTATCTCTCGATGATTCCACCTGGCGGAAACTGGCGATGTCTTCCTCTGGCGTTACAAATGGAATCGATGGGGAAGGCATTCCACGCAAAGGGAGGTCGATCCGGATGGTGGCGCCGTTTGAGCGCCGACCTGCCATGCCCAACTATTGTTACGATGCCCAATCACGCGAGTACCGCGCTCACTCATCCCACCGAAGTTCGCGCATTGACCGTCGCCGAGTGTGCCGCAGTTCAGGAATTCCCGCCCGAATGGCAGTTCAGAGGCACGCCGCAGGATCAGTATCGCCAAGTCGGCAATGCAGTTCCAGTGCGTCTGGGTATCGCAGCGGGCAACGCAATTGCGAGCTGCTTGGACCGCGACCCGGCCATAGCGCAACCGAGCACCGAAACGTCCTCATATCGTCTCGTTTATCTTCGCTCTCATGTTCGCACCCGACAGTGGTTTAAGGGAGGCGCGAGTAAGGTGTGGACTGATGGAGCCGATAACGGTGCCGCCGAATATGCGGCACCTCGTACTCATCGCAGGGAAAAGGTGTTTGCCGGTGCCTGAGGGCGGAGACGAAGCCGAAATTGAGTACGCGCCGCCCATCCCATTAGCAGATGCGGAGCGTCCGCGCCGATTTCGACGCAATCAATTGCAGGAGGAAATGCCCGAAGACTTTCAGTCGCAACTGACGGAAGAGACGTATCAGTTTCTCTGTCGCCGCTTCCAGAAACTTGCGGTCGATTTCAATGACATTGCCAAAACAAACTTCAACCCGTTCCTGCTGCTCATAACCGCCCCGGTCTACAACATATTCAGTCCCTACGAGGTCGCGGAACGGTTACAGCTAGGGAAGGCTTACCACGGCGACGATACAGCCTTCGGAAAGCTCGCCGAAGACAAGTTTTTGAAGATCATGGGCGCGCGGTCGCCACCCGAGAAACTGGCCGCCAAGGCTGCAAAGGATGCCGTCGGCAAGGATCGTTGGTCCCCGATTGATCTCGACATCGAGGTTGAAGGTCAGCGATACCTCATGAGCATCAAAGCAGGCCCGTGGACGATGAATCAATCGCACGCGGCCGAGATGATCCGTCATTTTCAAGAGCTTCATGACGTGACTGGCGCCCGTCTTGTCATCGGCATCACTTACGGCAGATACCGAAGGCTGAACAACAAACCGGCCTTGGTCGATAGGGAGTTGGGTCGCCCCGATTGGTTCGATTTTCTCGTCGGAAAGGATCTCTGGGAATTCGTGAGCGGCGTGAAGGACGTTCATCGCCACATGTACCAAGCCATTCGCGATGGTCAGAAGCGCTTTGCTCGCGAACATGCAGATCGAACTTTCTATGAACACCTAAAAGCGAACGCCCTCAGCATCTCTCAATCGCTCCGTGCCCAATTCGATATCGAAAACGAAGACGATTTCTGGGGAACGCTTTTCAACGCCGCCTTTGAAAGTCATGCCGGTCTGCCCGGCGAGCCGGTGCATGTCCCCCCGTTAGCTGATGTTGAAGGACTCAAAGCCGACTGAAGGGTATAGCAAGAGAACTTGCGATCAGTACGTCAATGACGTAGATTCAGCAAATGAAAGACAGCGATTTCGAAAGCCTCCAGCGCGGCCTCGCCGAGGTTGAGGCGTACAAGACGGGTAAGCGCGCCGGCTTTGTCGTCCATGAGCCGGTCGATGTCCGTCAACTGCGCGCGCGCACCAAGCTCACCCGCGCCCGCTTCGCCGAGCGCTACGGCCTCGACAGCCGCACGCTCGAACAATGGGAGCAAGGTCGCCGTCGTCCCGACAAGAGCAGCGAAACCTACCTCCGCCTGATCGAAAAAGCGCCCGATCAAGTCGCCGATCTCGTCTCGGGGCTTTGAATACTCGGTGAACCATTACCCCCACCAACGGTTCACCTCTCATCCCCACCCCGCCCCCATCGAAAGGCCCACATGACCCCCGCTCAAACCACCGCCTGGCTTCGCGTCGGCCTCGATAGCTGGAACCTGGGCCTTGCCGCCGCCCGCGTCGTCGAGCTGCGCGCGGCGCGGCTGGCCGAGGGCGGCCCCGCGGCGGGCTTGGAAGCGTGGCTGATGATGACCGAAAAATGGCAGGCGGCGGTGGAACTTCAGGCCGAACTCCTCGCGCGCGGCCCCGCCGCCGATCCGCTCACCACCTCGCGCCGCGCCGTCACCCACTACCGCCGCAAGGTCGCCGCCAACGCCCGGCGCCTCAAATAAGCAAAGCCCCTCGCCGGCTGCGCACTAAACCCCTCCGCGCCTCCGCGTGAACCCCTTTGCCTTGTGCAACATTCGCTGTCCTACATGAACCGGATAGGTTATATTCGCTGAATGACCTTGTCCCCGCTGCGCGCATA
This sequence comes from Sphingomonas sp., assembly GCF_013816785.1. Lineage (GTDB taxonomy): Bacteria > Pseudomonadota > Alphaproteobacteria > Sphingomonadales > Sphingomonadaceae > Sphingomicrobium. The sequence continues at coordinate 6,681 of NZ_JACDDV010000062.1, forward strand.
CCCACCATTCTACCCGCAGCTTTCCGCGCTTCGCCTCGCCCCACCCGCGCCGCCGCCCCGCTCCAAATTCATCGCCGTCAGTGCGAACATTGGGAACATTCGCGAAAACCCCGGGAACGGCGACACCGTCAACTTCGTCAACTTCGCCTCGGGAAACGCGACGATTCTGGAATGGTCCGATTGGTTCGGCAGATGATGGGGTGCGACGCGAACGAAGGTCGGGATGTCAGGGATAAACCGTCGATCGCGCCGCCGGGTGAGGAAAGCTCGCCTGCCGCTGTCCGTCACGCGCCGCTCGACCGGCACCGCGTGAAATTCGACCAACGGCCGCTTAGTCGGCTTTGCCCCGCTCTCGCCGCGACACGCCGCCGGCCACCGCGACGTCCATCGTCACATTGCCCAGCGTTCGGAAAATGTCGGGGATGGTCTCGACCGCGACCAGCAGCGCGAGCGGGGTGATCGGCACCCCCATCGCCAGCGCGATCGGCGCGATCGAGGTGATGAAACTCAACTGCCCCGGCAGGCTGACGGTGCCGTAGGTCGTCGTCGCCGCGACCACCACTCCGGCAATCAGCGCGGTCGGGCCGAGCTCGAGGCCGAGCCAGTGGGCGACATAGATTGCCACGCCGATGTTCATCGCCGGCCCGGTCGCTCTGAGCAGGGCGACCGCCATCGGCAAGGTGATGTCGGTGGTCGTCTCGCCTACGCCAAGCTTCTTGGCCGCGACGATCATCGCCGGCAGGCTGGCGATGCTCGACTGGGTGGAGATCGCCACCGCCTGAGCCGGCGAGACCGCCCGGGCGAATTCCGCCGGGCGGAAGCGCGACAGGGTCACGGCGACGACATAGGCAGCGAGCAGGATGGCAATCCCAACCGAGGAAATGATGACGATATAGTGGATCAGTGCCCCGAACGCCGATCCCCCCGCTCCCGCCCCGACCGCGAAGGCCAGCGCGAACACGCCCAGCGGCGCGACCCACAAGACCCAGCCGATCACCACCAGCAGCGCATCGGCGATCGCGGCGAAGAAGGCGCCGAGCAGCCGGCGTTTCTCGGTCTCGAGCTGGGTGATGGCGAACGCGAACAGCAGCGAAAAGGTGACCAGCCCCAGGATCGCTCCGTCGGCCGCCGCCCCGACCACGTTCGACGGCACGAAGCTTCTGAGCAGGTCGGCCGGATTGGGCACCGCTCCCTGCGCCGTCGAGGCATCGACCGACGCGAGCCCGGCCCGCAGCGCTTCGGCGGCGGCTTGCGGCAGCGGGAACAGGTTGAGCAGGAGCGGCGTAACGAGCGCCCCGAACACCGCCGAGCTGGTCAGGATGACGACGAACCAGATCAGCGATCGCCGCGCCGTCCCGCCGGCCTCGGCCTGTTCGGCGCCCGACACGATCCCGGTCACCAGCAACGAGACGATCAGCGGCACCACCGTCATCTTGAGCGCGTCGAGCCACATCCCGCCGACGGTCGAAGCGGCGCGGACCAAGGGCTCGCGCCATCCGTCCCCGGCCCCCGCCGCCACCAGCGCGCCGAGCAACAGCCCAGCGACCAGCGCCCCCAATATCCGCCACGTCGCGCCTGCGGTCAGGCCTACCGGAGTGCGCGCGGCCTGCTCGTCGGCCGTCACGGCTTGCGGAACTTGAGTAGGAAGCGATCGGTCTTACCGCGAATGTTGGGGTCGAACACCGGCAGGCTATGGTCGTCGGCCGTGTTGCGGAGCATGTCGCTCTCCGCCACCAGTTTGAACCCGGCTCGCTTGAAATCGGCCTTGACCGTCTCGGGGTCGATCCGGTGTAACTTCTGCGCCGTATCACGGGTGTCGCCGGGGTTGCCGACATGGTCGATCACGCCGACCACCGCGCCCCGCTTCATCGAGCCATAGATCACCTTGAGCCAAGCGTCGGGATCGATCTTCACTACGTCGTCCTTGGCGCTCACCCAATAGACATCGTGATAGTCGAGGTTGATCAGCATGAAGTCGTAGGCCGCGGCCGGCAGGTCGGGCGACTCGAACCTACTAACCCGCATCCAAACATTGGGCTGCCTTGCCTTAAAAGCAGTAAAGCGGTCATAGGTCTTCTGCTTGTATGATTGCTGCGGCTCCCAGATCGTCACGCGGCCCTTCGGCCCGACAACCGGCGCGGTGATCTCGGTCCAGTAGAGATTTCCACCGAACGGATCGGACACCCGAATGCCGGGCTTGAGACCGAGGAACGCCAGCACTTCGGCCGGCTTGCGGCTCTCGTCGAGCTTGACGTTGGCCTCGCTCCGCGCCGCGGTCGCCGCAACGCTTGCCTTGATATTGGCCGGCACCGGAGCCGCGTTGGCCGGAACCGCCATCGCCAGAAAAAGTGCCGCCAAGAGTTTTGTCCGCATGTCTTGCCTTCCAGTTGCCTGCCGAACATCTACGCTGGCAATTTCGGAAGCGCCAGACCGTCAGGCCGCTCTGCGAACCAAGCCGGCATCTTCACGCCAGCAGCCACTAAGGCGCGCTGAACCGAGGAGGCTTTTTCCTTGCCTCATGCGTTAGAGCGTCACAGCAAAAAATGCTGGCGCATATATTCAGGAGTAACAGGTCCATGACCGACACCAGCCACGATATTCGAACCCTCAACGGCTTGATCGCCACCACCATCGACAGCGTCGACGGATATCGGACAAGCGCCGAGGCCGTCGACAGTTCGCGCTTCGCCGACCAGTTCAAGGCTCGCGCCGATGAGCGGTCGTCGGTCGCCGAAAGCCTTCGTGCGGAGGTTAGCCGCCTCGGCGGCAATGCTGAAGACGATGGTACGCTCCTCGCCGCCGGCCATCGTGCCTTCGTAAACCTGAAGGGTGCGGTCACCAGTCGGGACGACCAGGCGATCGTCAACGAAGTCGAGCGCGGCGAAGATCATATTAAGGCCAAGTTTGAATCCGCGCTCGAAGACCGCGATCTGTCGAGCGAAACTCGGTCGGCAATCGAGCTTGCCTTCACCTCGGTTAAGTCGGGGCACGACGAAATGAGCAATCTCAAGCATCAACTCGAAGCCCATGAGGGAGAGACACGATGAGCATTTTCGGCAAGATCAAAGACGCCATTTTCGGACACAAGGCGGCTGCCCCAGCGCCGCAAGAACGCCCGCAGATTCCCGCCGGTATGGACGGCGGTCCTGCGGCCGGAACCGCGACCGCACCCGCACCGACGCAGCCCGCGCAGGTCGACGTCAATCAGGTGCTCACGCAGATCGCGGCGTCGAAAGGCAACCCCGACCTCAACTGGAAGACGTCGATCGTCGATCTGATGAAGCTGCTCGACATGGATTCGAGCCTCGACAATCGCAAGGAACTGGCGACCGAGCTCGGCTATACCGGTCAGAAGGATGGCAGCGCCGAAATGAACATGTGGCTCCAACGCGAGGTCATGCGCCAACTGGCGGCCAACGGCGGCAAGGTTCCGGCCAGCCTCACCGATTAGGTCGGTGAGGTTAGGGGTGGCGGCAAGCCAGCGCCGCTACCCCTTTTAGGTCCGGGTTCAAGCGCCTTGCCACTTCGAGCCGTAGCATCAAATTATTGGCCGGCATGGTGCGCCGCTCGACGAGCGATAGGCCGCGGCACTCGGCCTCGTCGGCAAAGGCCTCGACAGTCCGCAGCCCCCACCGTGGATTGCGATCGCGCAAGGATAGGTCGAACCCCTGGTTCGACGGCGCGACCGGCTTCCCCAGTTCAATCCACGGCCCATAGAGAATTAGTGATTCGCGCGTGCGAAGGAGCCGCGCGGCGCCATCGAGCAACCCCAGCGCCGCTTCCCATGGCGCGATGTGGACCATGTTGATCGACACCAGGGCATTGGCTCGGTCGATCGGCCAGCTGACTGCCGAGGCGTCGAGCGCGATCGGAACGAGCAGGTTGGGCGGGCCGTCCTTCCGCCACGCGGCGATCGAGACTAGCGTCAGGGGATCGGGATCGCTCGGCTGCCATTGGATATTTGGGAAGCGCCGCGCGAACGCCAGCGCATGTTCGCCGGTGCCGCTGGCGATCTCGAGCACCATTCCTTGGGTCGGAAGCCAATCGGCCAGAACGTCGCCGATCGGCTCGACGTTGCGGGCCGCGGCGGGGGCGTGGCGGCGCTGGTCGCTGCTGAGATCGCCGATATTATAAGGCGGGAAGGTCGGTCCGGTCACTACGTCATCGCTCGCGCGCGTCGCTCGCGAACGATCAGCCAGAGGAGCAAACCGATCGGCCCGGCCATCAGCGTCACGAACAGGATCGGGAGCTGGACCAGCCGCGAGAAGCCTTTGTGGTCGGCGTCCTTGGCGATCCACAGTCCGACGAACAGATCGAACGCCAGATAATGGGTCCAACCCAAGACGATGCCGCCATCGCTCATGAACAGGGCTCGGAGCCCGGCGATCGAGTAATCGGTCAAGTCAGGTGCTGCCACACCCGCGACGCGGGCCGGATCGACGAAGCCGCCGAACAATCCAATGAACATCGCCGCATAGGTCGTGCATAAGATGCCGACGCAAGCGTAAAGCACGATCGCCTGCACCTTTGGACCTCTCGGCAACAGCGCAAGCATCAACCAACCGCCCAAGGCGACGGCGTTGGTGAAGCCGAACAGGAAATCCCAGTTCATCAGCCGCCGCCTGTTTCCGCCCCTTCGCCGCCGTCCGCACCATCGGGCGCCGGTGTCTTGTACGCCAGGATCGGCTTGCGCGCTGCCAGCGTTTCGTCGAGCCGGCGTCGCGGAGCGTAGATCGGCGCGACTTTCAACGCCTCATCTCCACCGCGCGC
>NZ_JACDDV010000063.1:0-3528 GCF_013816785.1 Sphingomonas sp.
TCGACGCCACCCTGGATGCCGCGGCGCTTGGTCTTGAAGCGATCGACGCGGAAGCCGGTGCCAAACACCGTGTAGTCCTGACGGTCGGTCCTGTCCTGGCTGTAATAGACCTGGCCCCAGGCGCCGAGCCCGTTGCTGCGGTTGCGGCCCAGGTCGCTGCGGCGAAGCGCGGAATAGTTGCTGTAGATGTCCGCCGACTGATACCATAGATTCTGGGCCAGATCGCCGATCACCACCGGCTCGATCGCCCCGATGTTGGGCAACGATCTCAAGAAGGTGTCGCCACCGGTCTGCAGCAGCGAGTAGTTGATCAACCCGAAACTCGTCTGGCCGAGGAGATTGAATGGATTGCCCGTCGCCGTGGCTGCATCGACGATCAGGACGCCATCGGGGTCGATGATCGCCGAACCCGAAAGAAGGGCAAGATTGACACCGGTCGAGCCGCTGGCATTGCCGCCAATAATCAGGCGGTCCGAAGTCAGTCCGCCACTTCCGCCGCCTACGTCGATCCCCAAATTGGCCGCGCCGCTGCCGATATAATTGCCGCAAATGGACAGGGTGTCGTTGGCCGCGCCGTCGATCATGGTGATCGTCCCGGCGTTGTTGAACGTTTCACAGTTTATCAGCGCTCCAGTCCCATCGGTAAAGCGCAAGGTGCCTCCGGCAAGATTGTTGAAGATGTCGTTGCCACCCCGGAAATCGCTCGTCCCGATCACCTGGAATAGGCCACCATTATTGACGACATCGTTATTGTCGGTGAGGTCGATGCGGCCGATGATCGAGCCGCCCGGGTTGATGTTGATCAGCGCCGCGGCGCCGTCGACGTTGATCGCCGGACCGTTCGCCGAAGAGACAGCGGCGTTAAGAGTGACGGTCGTTCCGGTGCCCGAGGTCGCGTTGATCCCGGCGACGGCTCCGGCGACTGTCGCGCCGGGCTGGGTGGTGATGGTGATCGCGCACTGCGTTGAGGCGAGGATGCCGGTCCCCTGCGCGCTGACGATCGCGCTGGTGGCATTGATGTTGATGTTGGCGCAGCCCGTCGCGGTGGCGCGGATCGCGTCCGAACCGGGGCCGCTGACATTAACTCCGCCCGACACGATCGTCTGCGCGCCAGTGGTGGTTGCGACGTCGATGCCGGGGCTGTTGCCGCCGATCGTACGGATCGGGCCACTGGTCACCGTGACCGCGCCGGCGCCGCCGGCAACATTGATCCCATCGCTGTTGATACCTGATGTCGTCACCGAGCGGCAGTTGACATTGATCGTGCCCGTGCCGGCGACATCGACTCCAGGCGAATTGGCCCCAGTCGTGACGACATCGCCGCAGACCAAAGCAACCGGGCCTGGACCTCCACCGATGATCACCCCGGTTGAGCCTCCCCCACCGGTGCTCACCGGCCCGGTGGTCACCGCGATTGGGCCGGTCCCCGTGACGATCACGCCGGGCGAAGTGGGCCCCTTGGTGACGGTCGTGCCGATAATCGCCGTGATCGGGTCGGCCGCTCCGTTGATCACCGTTCCGGGACTGTTGCCGCCGCCGGTGGTGACCGATCCGGTGCGGTCGTTGATGGTGCACGCGCCCGCGCCGAGCGTGAGGCAGGCGGCCGGGTTGGTGATCAGCGACACGCCGGGCGAATTATTGCCGGTGGTCGAAATCGCGCCGAGACTGGTGGTGATTCGTCCGGGCGAATTGACGAGCACGCCTGCCGAATTGGCGCCGGTCGTGGTAACGTTACCGGGCGTTCCCGGGGCGGGAGTCAGCGTGACGCTACAGCCGCCGATGCCAAGCACAATGCACACTGCGGGATCGGTCGCGATGTCGATTGCGTTGGCGCCGGTCCCGGCGGTCTGGACAGTGCCGACGCGGCCGGTGGTCGGGCCCGCCGCGCGGACCAGGATGCCCGTCGCGCCCGCGCCCTGGGTGGTCAGGCTGCCGACGGTGAAGTTGGTGCCGCATGCACCCGCGCCGACGACGACGCACGCGGTTGGATCGGTCGTCAGGCTGAGGCCGAGTGCGTTGGCGCCCGCCGTGCTGAGTGTTCCGACGGTGGCCGAAGTCGGCCCCGCTGCCGTTACCAGCGCGCCTGTCGAGCCGATGCCAAGCGTGCGCAGCGTTCCGACGTTGAACGCCGTGCCGCAGTTGCCCGCGCCAATGTTGACGCAAGCGGCGGGATCGGTGGTCAGGTTAAGCCCAGGGGAGGTCGCGCCGGCGGTGGTGAGTGTGCCGATGTTGAGGCTCGTCGGGCCTTGAGCGGTAATCAGCGCTCCGGGGCTGTTGAGTCCGGTCGTCGCTACCTGGTTCGCGACCGCGCCGATGCTGCATCCACCGATCAATGTGACACACACCGCGGGGTTGGTGGCAATGTCGATAGCGGGGGCCCCGACGCCGGTGGTCGAGAGCAGTGTAGCCGAACTGAAGGTAACGTTGCCAGTCGAGCGCAACAGTGCGGCGGTCGAGCCGTCGCCGGTCGTCGTCACACTATTGACGGTGAGGCCGAGTGGGCCACTGGTCGAGGTGACGTTGGCGCCGCGCGACAGGATTCCCGACGTGTTAAGCGCGTTGAGCGTCGCGGCGACCGTCCCCCCGGTAAGCAGTGCGGCGTCGCTGTTGGCGCCGGTTGTCACCAGCGTGCCCGTTTCCGTAACTGTAAGCAGGCCTGGGGTGGTTAGCACCAGTGCGGGCTGGTTATTGCCGGTAGTAGTGATGTTGCCGGTGAGGTTGGTGACGATGTTGGTCGGTGAGCTGCCGACGAGGCCCGGGCCCGACAGGACCGTCGTGCCGGTCGTCACCGTGCCCGTCACGGGCAGCGGGAGTAGCGGATCGACGCACGTCAATACCCCCAAAAGGTTGGCGGTGCAGATCGTTTGAGCACTTGCCGCAGTCGGAATAAGGAGCGCGAGCGGAGCGACCGGCACAAGATAAGCTGCCGAGCTCAAGAGTAAGGCCGGTCCAAAAACTTTCGCCATCGGAAATCCCCTGACTGGAGGTGGCCGGTGGAACGCAACTATCAGATTCGAATGATTCGCCGGCTGATAACGCGCTGTTTAACGGAAAGTTAGAAAGTTTTATTGACATAAATTAATGCCGTAGAGAGTTGTTAATAATGAAGAATGGTGCCCCGCGGGGCTGCCGCAACAACCGTCAACGGATTGGTCGGCAGCGTAAGGCCTCTCGGCGCATGGAGGGGGGCGCGCGCGCCGAGAGGTTGAACGCCGCCCGGCAGATTAAGGAGACTCATGCCGGAGGAAACTCAATTTTATATCCGCTTTTACGAGAACCGATTAATCCAAATCAATTTTTCGAAACATAACCTGCGAAACGGCCGTCGATTTTCTCGCCGATGGGATCGACCCGGCCAAGTCCGAGGCGAGACTATTCGATATCCCTCTCAAAAGCCTTAGCGATGCCTCCATCCTCACGCGCGATTCCCCGACGGTATCGGCCAGCTCGCGCTTCAGTTCCAATGCGGTGGAGACGGCCGCGACCGCTTGCTCAGTCGTGAAGGCGCCTGTTTCGATCAGCGTGTGC
>NZ_JACDDV010000063.1:3538-11172 GCF_013816785.1 Sphingomonas sp.
GTGCAATATGCTTTCCGCCAACATGAGAGCTGCCTGGCCATGGGCATCGGGCTCAAGAACCAGGGGCACCACGACGTCATCATTATCAAAGGTTTTTTGGGCCATAGATGCCACCTGTGAGCTGCAGGGGGGAGCAATCATACTCCCGGCCGATGGCGCCTGGAAAATATTGCCATCGATGGCATCTTGTTACAGAAGAATTTGCACTGACGCGATAACACTGGTTTATTCGCAATGATAATGAGTCGGCTCGCCAATGCGGGACGAGTCGCTGCGATGGGGGGTCAGTTTGACTAACGCCCTTATTGAAAAACTCCGCGGTTATGCACCGCTTTCCGATATGGATATCCAGTCGCTTTGCGACTTGTGCCACAACGCCCGCAACCTGCCAGCAGCTCATGACCTGATCAGGGAAGGAGATGCGCCCGGCCCGCTATTCGTCGTGCTGGAGGGATGGGCTTGCCGTTATAAATTGCTTCCGGACGGCGCCCGCCAGATCATCGCGTTCATGATGCCCGGGGATTTTTGCGACTTGCACGTCGGGATCCTGGCGGAGATGGACCACAGTATCGCAACCCTGACCCCGGCCAGGATTGCCTTCATCCCTCGGCCGGAAATCGAACGGTTAATCGACTCCCGGCCAAGCTTGAGCAAGGCGTTTTGGTGGACGCAACTGGTTGACGGCGGAGTGTTGCGGGCAACAATCGTAAGCATGGGCCGGCGGACGAGCGTCGAACGCGTCGCCCATCTCCTTTGCGAGCTTTATTTTCGAATGCATCACATGGGGCTGGGCGACGAACATAGCTGCATCATGCCGTTTTCTCAGATTGTGCTTGCCGATGCCGTCGGATTGACTCCGGTCCACACCAACCGGGTGATCAAGAGGCTACGCGCGGCCAAGGCACTCGAGTTGGGTCCAGGAATGATTACCATCGCGAATATCTCAAAGCTTGCCGCGATCGCCGGGTTTGACGACAACTACCTCCATTACCGACTGAAGAAATACGCCTAGGCATCGGTTCGCCTCGGCCCCCATTACACCCAGTTCAGAATTGCCGTCGAACTGCCCGCGGCGTCTGTGCCAGGCGCTGATGGCCATAGTCCACGCCGCCCTTAGTCCAGATCCGCGGCGGAGTGGCGTTCGGGGACGAAATCCGGGTTGTCCTCGGTCGGTTTGCGGTTGACGCGGCGGCCGCGCTGGACGGCGGGGCGGGCGGCGATGCGGTCGACCCAGCCGCGGAAATGCTTGTAATCGGCAAGGCCGAGGAAGGTGGCGGCGTCGCCATAAGCCTGGCCGAGCGCCACCGCGCCGTACCACGGCCAGATCGCCATGTCGGCGATGCTGTAATCGCTGCCGGCCATATAGGGGTTGTCGGCCAGATGGCGGTCGAGAACGTCGTACTGGCGCTTCACTTCCATCGCGTAGCGGTCGATCGGATATTCATATTTTTCGGGGGCGTAGGCGTAGAAATGGCCGAAGCCACCGCCGAGGAACGGGGCGCTGCCCATCTGCCAGAACAGCCAGCCGAGCGCCGCGGTGCGGGCGGCGGGATCGGTGGGCAAGAAGGCGCCGAACTTCTCGGCGAGGTAGAGCAGGATGGCGCCGCTTTCGAACAGGCGCTGCGGGCGAGCGGGGTCGCTGCGGTCGAGCAGGGCGGGGATTTTGCTGTTGGGGTTGAGCGCGACGAAGCCGCTGCCAAACTGGTCGCCCTCGGAGATGTCGATCAGCCAGGCGTCATATTCGGCGCCCGCGTGGCCCGCGGCGAGCAATTCCTCGAGCATGATCGAGACTTTGACCCCGTTGGGGGTGCCGAGCGAATAGAGTTGGAGCGGATGGTCGCCGACCGGAAGCTCTTTTTCGTGCCTCGCGCCGGCCGTGGGGCGGTTGATGTTGGCGAACTGGCCGCCGCTGGGCTTGTTCCAGGTCCACACTTTGGGCGGGGTATAATCGGTCATGCTTGCGGCTCCTTCGCGTCGCGGATGGCGAGATAGGTAGCGACGTGCAACCGATCAAGGGGCCGTTATCGAGTGAGGGCCAGTCCGGCGGCGATGGCGGCGAGGCTTACAACGACGCTGCCCAACACATAGGCGGCGGCAAGGGCTGGCTGGCCGCGCTGCCACAAGGTCAGCGCGTCGAGGCTGAAGGCGGAGAAAGTGGTAAAGCCGCCGAGCAGCCCGGTAACGAGGAGCAGGCGCATCGGCTGGCCGTTCTCGAACGCGGCGAACAGACCCACAAAAAGCCCGATGGCGAAGCTGCCGACGACGTTCACAATCAACGTGCCCCATGGGAAGGTGGCGCCCCATAGCAGGAGCGAGGCGCGGCCGACGAGCCAACGCAACACCGCGCCCAATCCGCCGCCGAGAAACACCAGCGCGGCGTTCATTGGGCATCGACCACATATTTTTCGGGATGGCTGGTGAACTGCCGCACGACGATGACGATCGCCCCGCCGATGACCAGGCCGAGGACCGAGGCGGCGATGGCCCCCGCGAACCAGGCGACGACCGCGTCGAAATAGCCGAAGTCGCGCGAAATCTCGTCGGCGAGGTCGTGGATGGCGTGGGGCACGGCCTCGAACCCCAATTCCTCGATGCCGTGGAGCAATATGCCGCCGCCGACCCACAGCATCGCCGCGGTGCCGATGGCCGCGAGCGATTTCAGAAGCTTGGGCACCATGCGGACGAGGAAGCGGCCGATCGCCCGGGTCGCGCCTCCGCGCCGTTCGGCCATGTGCAGGCCGATGTCATCCAGTTTTACGATGATCGCGACGACGCCATAAACGCCGGCGGTGATCGCGACCGCAACCAGCGCGAGCGCGGCGGCCTGCTGCCCGATCGAGAGATCGCCGAGCTCGGCCAGGGCGATCGCCATGATTTCGGCCGACAGGATGAAGTCGGTACGGACCGCGCCCGCGACCTGGCGCTTTTCGAGCTCGTCCGGTGTGTCCGCCTCGGCCAGCTCAGCTTCGGCATGATGATCGCCGAGCACCACCTCGAGGATTTTCTCGGTCGCCTCGAACGCCAGATAGGAACCGCCGATCATCAGCAGCGGGGTAACCAGGAACGGCGCGAAGGCCGACAACAGCAGCGCTGCGGGTAGCAGGATCAGCAATTTGTTGCGCAGGGAGCCGAGCGTGATCTTCCAGATGATCGGCAGCTCGCGGTCAGGGCTCAGGCCGTGGACGTAGCGCGGGGTCACCGCGGTATCGTCGATCACCACCCCAACCGCCTTGGACCCGGCCTTGGCGGTCGCGCCGACGACGTCGTCGAGGCTGGCCGAGGCGAGCTTGGCGATCATCGCGACATCGTCGAGCAGCGCTATGAGGCCGGACGGCATGGATTCCCCCTGTTGAGGCGCCCTGCCTAGCCAAAGGCGAGCACGCTTGCCAGCGCCCCGAAGATCGGTAGGAAAGCAGGAATGAAAACAGCATTTCTCCTCGCCGCGATCGGGATCGCCGCATCGCCCGCCGTCGCTTCGCCTTCGAGCGATCACGCCTCACTGATTGCCGCCGCCGACGCGTTCGACGCCGCGCAGATCGCCAAGGACGGGCCGCGAATCGCGCGGGCGCTGCGTGACGATCTCGTCTACATCGAGGGCTCGGGGAAACGCCTCGGCAAAAACGACTTCGTCGCCGGCTGGACCGCGCCGGGCGACCGCTTCGATCCGCTCAAGCTGATCGACCGGACGGTAACCATGCTGGGCGGCGACGCGGGTGTGGTGGGGGCCGAGGTGAATTTATGCGGGACGTCGGGCGGCGAGCGTTTCTGCAGTCGCATCCGCTATGCCGACACGTTCGTCAGGGTGGGCAGGAAATGGCGCGTGGCGCATATCCAGGTGACGCGGATCAAGCAGTGAGGTTGCTCCTCCCCCTTGATGGGGGAGGCGGGGTGGGGGTGACGCCAATGAAGTGCGCGCCCTTTCCGGAGACATCACCCCACCCCAACCCCTCCCCATCAAGGGGAGGGGCCAAGGCTGCGCTTGCCAGCACAAGCGCTTTGTCGCAGGTGCCGCACCATGTTGAGCATCGATTTCATCAAGGCCAACCGGGCCGAGGTTGAGCGGGCGATCCGCGACAAGGGGGTGGCCGTCGACCTCGAGGCAGTGCTGACGCTCGACGGCGAGGTGCGGGCGGCGAAGACCGAGATCGAGACGCTGCGCGCCAGCCGCAACGCGATCAGCGCGCGGTTCAAGGACGCCTCACCCGAGGAGCGCGCGACGCTGGGCGCGGAGGCAAAGGCGGCGGGGGCCAAGGCGGGCGAGCTGGAAGGCGGTCTGGCCGCGAAGGAGGCGGCGCTTAAGGATTTGCTGCTGCGGCTGCCAGGCATTCCGTGGGAAGGCGCGCCGGTCGGACCCGACGAGGACAGCAATGTCGTCGTCCGTACCGAAGGCAAAAGGCCGCGGTTTGATTTCGACCCGATCGACCATGTCGCGCTGATCGAAAAGAACGATTGGGCCGACTTGTCGCGGATCGTCCAGGTGTCGGGCAGCCGGACCTATTGCCTGAAAGGGCGGCTGGCCCTGCTCGAGACCAAGCTGATGGGCTGGGCGCTGGAACAGGTCGCGGGCGCAGGCTTCACGCCGATCACGGTGCCGGCGATCGTGCGCGAACAGGCGTTTTTGAACCAGGGTCAGTTTCCGGGTCATCGCGAAGAGACTTACGAACTGCCCAATGACGACGCCTGGCTCGCCGGGACCGCCGAGGTCGCGCTGACTTCGCTTCATTCGGGCGAAATATTGGACGGCGCCAAGCTACCGATCCTCTACGCCGGCCTGTCGCCCTGTTTCCGCCGCGAGGCCGGCAGCGCCGGACGCGACGTGCGCGGGTTGCTGCGCGTCCACCAGTTTTTGAAGGTCGAAGCCTATGTCATTTGCGAGGCGGACGATGCGGTGTCGGCCGAATGGCATGCGAAGCTGCTGGGCATCGCCGAGCAACTGCTGACGCTGATGGAAATCCCCTATCAGGTGGTTGAGACGTCGACCGGCGACATGGGCCTGGGCAAGTTTCGCATGAACGACATCGAAAGCTGGGTGCCGAGCCTGGAGAAGTATCGCGAGACCCACAGCTGCTCGACCTTGCACGATTGGCAGGCGCGGCGGGCCAACCTTCGCTACCGCGACGCCGACGGCAAGGTGCGGTTCGCGCACACGCTCAACAACACCGCGCTGGCGTCCCCACGCATCCTTGTGCCGCTGCTCGAAAATCTTCAGACCGAAGACGGGCGGGTGCGGTTGCCCGAAGCGATCCGGCCGCTGATGGGCGGGGATGAATATCTCTGACCGGGACGAACTGCCCCCGCCGAGCTGGCGGCGGATGAGCGAGGCGGCGTGGCTCGCCTCGCGGGTGTGGCGCGGGGTCGGGCATCTGGGCCCGCGCGGGCCGGAGGGCGGTTCGCCGGCGCTGGTCATTCCCGGCTTCATCGCCAACGACCGCACGACCATGGAACTGCGCCGCGCGCTGGCCGAGGGCGGGTGGCGGGTGCACCCGTGGGACCAAGGCTGGAACATGGGCGCGCGCAGCGACACGGTCGAGCGATTGAAGCAACGGATCGATGCGATTGCGCCTGACGCGCCGGTGCTGCTGGTCGGATGGAGCCTGGGCGGGGTGTTCGCCCGCGAGATGGCGCGGGCTCATCCGGAGCGGGTGAAGGCGGTGGTGACGCTGGGTTCGCCGTTCAGCGGCGACCCGCACTCGAACAATGTCTGGCGGCTCTACGAATGGATCGCGGGCCATCCGGTCGACGCCCCTCCGATCGAACACCACCCGGACAAGCCGCCGGTGCCGACGCTGGCGATCTGGTCGCGGCAGGACGGGATTGTCTCCCCGCGTGCAGCGCGCGGCCTGGCCCATGAAAGCGACAAGGCGGTTGAGTTTGAGTGCGGCCATATGGCGTTCGGCGTGTCGCGGCGGACCGCCAAGGCAGTGGTGCGCGAAATCGACAGTTTTCTGAAAAGCGCCCCCTGACCCGCACCGATTCTTGTTCCGGCAACGAAAACGCCCCATTTTCATGGACATGAAGTGGGAACCCACCCCCGCACCCCTCGGCCCGGCGACGGGCAGGGACGAGGTGTCGCCCGACGACCTGCCGCCGTCGGCCTGGTTCGGGTGGAGCGAAGTCGCCTGGCATATACCGCGGCTGCTCGCCGGATTGGGACCGCTGGGGCCGCGCGGGCCGGAGAACGGGCCGCCGGTGCTGGTCATCCCTGGCTTTCTCGCCAGCGACCGGACGACGATGGATCTACGCCGTGCCTTGGCCCGGGCCGGATGGCGCGCGCACCCATGGCTGCTGGGCACCAACCGCGGCGCCAAGAAGGACATGATGGAGGCGCTTGTCGGGCGGCTCGAGGGGATTTACGACGGGCGACCGATCCTGGTGGTGGGATGGAGCCTGGGCGGGATATTCGCGCGCGAACTGGCGTGCCGCTACCCCCAGATGATCCGCGGCGTGGTGACGCTGGGATCGCCCTTTTCGGGCGACCTCAAGACCAATACCAACGTCCGCGAACTGTACGAATGGGTCGCGGGGCACGACGTCAACCAGCCGCCGTTCGAGCGGTTCAACGCTAAGCCGCCGGTGCCGACGCTGGCGCTGTGGTCGCGCAAGGACGGGATCGTCGCGCCGAGCGCGGCGCGTGGGCAAGCGGGTGAGGTCGACAAATCGGTCGAGATCGACACCCGCCACATGGGCTTCGCCGTCCATCGCCCCGCGCTGAGCCGGGTGGTGCAAGAGATCCGGGTGTTTTTAGAAGAGGTGGAGAAATAATTCTTCCCCTGCGAGCGCAGCTCGCGGGGAGGAACTACCCGCCTTGACTCCAGCACAGGCGCCAGGCGATAAGAACAAAAGCAGAACAATAAGTTGCGAGTCGTGTGGCGGCAGGTCTTTCCCTGGTGGCCAGCGTTGGAAAACGCGTGGCCTTTGAACAGCCCCTTCCTATGGAAGCAGGCGAGCGGTGGCGCTTGCCCGGCGAACTTCCCGTGCCCGACCGGCCGACGCTCAGCGAGCTGTTCGCCGCTTCCCCGCGCGATGGCGGGGCGACCGGGTTTTTGCTCAGCCAACTGCCGCGCGAAAAACCGTGGCTGTGGGTGCAGGAGCGGATGGCGATCCTCGAGGGCGGTCGGATTTACCCGCCGGGGCTGCCCGTCAGCGACCTCATCCACGTCGAGGCGCGTGACGCCCGCGCCGCCTTGTGGGCGATGGAGGAGGGCCTTCGATGTTCGGCGCTAGGCGCGGTCATCGGCGAGCTGTGGGGCGATCCGGCGGCGCTCGACTTCACCGCGACGCGGCGGCTGGCGGTGGCCGCCGAGGCGCATGGGGTGGCGGCGTGGCTGCTGCGGCTGGGTGGAACCGCCAATTTGAGCGGGGCGCGGATGCGCTGGCGGGTGGCGAGCGGCCCGAGCTTGCCGCATCCGCTCGACCCCAAAGCGCCGGGCGCGGCGGCGTGGCAAGCCGAGCTGTTTCGCGCGCGGGGATTTGTGCCGGGGCGATGGAGCGTCAGCGATGAGCCGGCGGATCCTGTCGATCTGGCTGCCGGAGCTGGCGATCGAACGCTGGGCCAAGCTCGCGGGCGACGCTTCGCCTGACGCCAGGGTCGCGCTGGTCGCCGAGGCGGCGCATGGCCAGATCATCGTCGCCGC
>NZ_JACDDV010000064.1 GCF_013816785.1 Sphingomonas sp.
TCATGGAAGCCGGTGACGACCACCGCATCCTCGACCCCGTTGGCGGCCAGCGTATCGAGCTGCCGGTCGAGCAATGACCGCTCGTTGAACTCGATCAGGCACTTGGGCTTCTCGTCGACCAGATGGCCGAGACGCGAGCCTTGGCCGGCGGAAAGAATGATCGCTTTCATGAGTTCGGCGGCCTTTGCTTGGAAATGCGGCGGCGATTGGGCATTAGCGTTTCAATCCGGGAAATGGAGCGACGCCCAAGTGAAAAAGATCGAGGCGATCATCAAGCCCTTCAAGCTCGACGACGTCAAAGACGCGCTCCACGAGGTCGGCGTATCCGGGCTGACTGTGTCCGAGGTCAAGGGCTTCGGTCGGCAAAAGGGCCATACCGAGCTCTATCGCGGCGCCGAATATGTGATCGACTTCCTGCCCAAGGTGAAGATCGAGGTGGTGGTCGAGGACGACCTTGCCGATCGCACTGTCGAAGCGATCGAGAACGCCGCCCGTACCGGCCGCATCGGCGACGGCAAGATCTTCGTCGTCGAGGTCGAACAAGCCGTCCGCATCCGTACCGGGGACAGGGGCGCGGACGCAATTTAGCGGGGCGCCCGCGATGGCGTGTTTTGATTGGGCGCGAGCGAGGCTACAGCCGACCGATGGACGACCGCCTCGCCTCCATGTCGCCCGACGAGCTGCGTCAGCACATGAGAGCGCTCGGCTATCGCACCCAGTCGGACCTCGCCGCCGCAATCGGTGTCAGCCGCTCGGCGGTCAGCCTGTGGCTCGAAGGCAAGGTCGGCGTACCGCGCCCGGTCGCGATGCTGCTCAGAATGCTGATCGCGGCGCAGCGGCGAAGCTACTGATTTGCCGGGACAGTCGCATCGACGCAAGGGCGGGAACGGACGCGGCTGTCAGTCCGCCGAACGGCTGTGATTCATATATTCCGCGCGCATCTCGGCGAGTGTTTCGCGTGTATCTTGCGTGCACTTCGCCTCCGCAAGCTCTCGATCGATTACGGCCAGCTGAGTCGCGATTAAGGTCGTGCACGCGTTTACGTCGATGAGACCAGTCTCAACCGCGATTTGCCAAGCAACCCTCATGGACGTCGTGGTTGCTCCGAACGGGGCATTGGTCTTGATCTGATGCAGACTAGGCAAAGCATTTTCGGAAGCCCCAGCCTTTAGGCGCCGCAGGATTGCACTTCTCCACTTCCGGTCGCGCTCTGCGAGTAACAAAGCTTTTGCCCGAGCTTGCTGCGTCTCCGGATCGACGATCCTGCCGGATTCGAGCAATACGGGCGCGCTTTCGCTTGTGTCGCAATCATAGCCTGACCCTGCGACAAAAGCCCTCAAATCAGATTCGGCCAAAGCCTCGACGCGCGAATAGTGTAACGGCACGGAGCGGCAGGCGAACGGCCGTCGATCATAAATGCTGCAGCGTTTCGCGTGAAGTGCATTGCACGCGCCAGGACGAGTATCGAGCGTCAAAGCCGAGATGGTAAGGTACTGCGTATATTCCACCGCCTTTCCTCCCCGCTCTATTTTCGTCGGATACTTGCTAACCGCAAAAGCGGTCAGCAGCCGCTTCGACTGATAATAAACCTCGCTTGCCTTTTGTCGGCTGATGTCCTGTCCAGGAGAGTCGCGAAGCGCGCTGGGCAGGCAGTAAAGCCGAAACATCAAGCTAAAAACAAAGACGTCCGAAAGCGCCGCCGCTTCGGATAGCTCAACCTCCGGCGGACGATTGCAACATTTACCGCATTGTGTGCAGGCAAATCGCTGTCTGGCCGCGTTCATCAAGAGTTGCCTCTCCCTATAAGTGCCATACTCTTTCCAATGACGCTGGCGATCATGGGTAACGCTCGGTCAAGCATCCGCAAAGATCCAAAGCATGGCGAGCGCATTTCGCAGGCCTATACGCGGAAATTATAATCCATCCTCAGGATTACGCGGTCCGTGGCGCAGGCCTCGGCTAATGACGGTATGAACCGAGGAAGCGCCTATCGCCTTCGATCGCGGCCGGCGGCGGCGCCTTTGCCCGTGGAATGGGATCGGGGCTGGAAGGGTATTGGTGCCGGTCTCCTCGGGTTTCGCGACGCCGCCAGGCAAAGTTCCTACCGGCGAACGTCCCGAAAGTCACGAAAGCCTCAAAGGCCCCGAATCCGTGCGGCCGGCTCAACTTCGTCAATATATCGACACCCCGGGCTTTCGATCGCTCCACCGCCGCATCTCTTCAACGTGAAATCTTCACGGCTGGCGTGACTCCTGGGGCGGCCGCTGGAATGGCTGTGGGCGAACCGCGACGAGGGTTGCCGGTGATTCTCTCTCATCGAACTTATGGAGCCGACCATGGCGACCGCCGCATCCAAAGTGCTGAAGCAGATCGAGGAGCAGGAGATCGAGTTTGTCGACCTTCGCTTCACCGATCCAAAGGGCAAGTGGCAGCATCTGACGATGGTCGCCTCGATCATCGACGAGGACATGCTGACCGACGGCTTCATGTTCGATGGCAGCTCGATATCGGGCTGGAAGGCCATCAACGAGAGCGACATGATCCTCATGCCCGACCTCGACGCGATCTATGTCGATCCGTTCGCGGCGACGCCGATGCTGATCCTGGTGTGCAACATCGTCGAGCCGTCGACCGGCGAACTCTACGCCCGCGACCCGCGCTCGACCGCTAAGCGGGCCGAAGCCTATCTGAAGGCCACCGGCATCGGCGACACGGTGTTTGTCGGCCCCGAAGCCGAGTTCTTCATGTTCGACGACGTCAAATTCGAGGACGGCTACAACGTCAGCTATTACAAGCTCGACGACATTGAGCTGCCGACCAACACCGGCCGCGATTATGAAGGTGGCAACCTCGGCCATCGCCCGCGCGCCAAGGGTGGTTATTTCCCGGTCGCCCCGGTCGACAGCGCGGTCGACATTCGCGGCGAGATGGTCTCGACGATGATCGAGATGGGCCTGCCGTGCGACAAGCATCATCACGAGGTCGCCGCCGCCCAGCACGAGCTTGGCCTGACCTACGGCAAGCTGGTCGAGACCGCCGACCGCATGCAGGTCTACAAATATGTCGTCCACATGGTCGCCCATCAGTACGGCAAGACCGCGACCTTCATGCCCAAGCCAATCGCCCAGGATAACGGCAGCGGCATGCACACCCACATGTCGATTTGGAAGGGCGGCAAGCCCTTGTTTGCGGGCAACGGTTATGCCGGCCTGTCGGAAATGGCGCTCTATTTCATCGGCGGTGTGATCAAACACGCGCGTGCGCTCAACGCCTTCACCAATCCGACCACCAACAGTTACAAACGGCTGGTCCCGGGCTTCGAGGCGCCGGTGCTGCTCGCTTACTCAAGCCGCAACCGCTCGGCCTCCTGCCGCATCCCCTACGGTGCGGGCGAAAAGGCCAAACGGGTCGAGTTCCGCTTCCCCGATGCGATGGCCAACCCCTATCTGGCCTATTCCGCCTTGCTGATGGCGGGGCTCGACGGCATCGCCAACCGCCTTCACCCGGGCGAGGCGATGGACAAGAATTTATACGACCTGCCCCCGGCCGAGTTGGTCAATGTGCCGACCGTTTGCGGCAGCCTGCGCGAAGCGCTGGGAGCGCTCGCGGCCGATAAGGATTTCTTGTTGAAGGGCGATGTGTTCAGCGCCGACCAGATCGACGCCTACATCGAACTCAAATGGGAAGAAGTGATGCGCTGGGAAACCACCCCCAGCCCGGTCGAGTTCGACATGTATTACAGCTCATAATCGAGCCACTGGTTACCAATTCCTAACCCTCGCGCGTCATGATCGCCCGGTCATGACGTGCGAGGTCCGATCGATGAATAGTTTTCGCTCCGCCATCCTGTCGGGCAGGGGCCTCAAGGTCGACCCGCTGGTGCACGGCAAGGATTCGCGCGGCGCGGAGGGCGACGACCTGTCCTCGGTCGACGTGCCGCGCAGCGAAACCCGCACCGCCAACCACCGCGACGACGATCGTCACCGGCTCGACAGCGAGGCCGCAACCGTGCGCTATGAAGGACAGGATCACCAGGTCGACCTGATCAACCTGTCGGGCGGCGGAGCCATGATCCGCGCCGAATTTTCGCCTCGCCTGTGGGATCGAATCGATCTGGCCCTGGCCGAGGGCGCGGAAATCGAATGCGCGGTCCGCTGGCTGCGCGGCGATCGCATCGGACTTGAGTTCGCGCACGAAACCAAGATCGACTGCGACCCGGCGGCACGCGACTCGGTGCTGCTCGAAGTGCTTCGTCGAAGCTTTCCTGAGATGATCCTGCCCTCGGCGCCCGAGGCGGCGTGCTGGTCTGCGTCCGAGGACGACCCGGTCGTCAATTCGCGCCGCGCCGAGCGCCGCCATCCGCTGATCTGGTCAGGCGATATTATCTACAATCATGGCATCGAGCGAACCCGTTTGCGTAATATTTCGGAGCGCGGCGCCCTTGTCGAATGCCCGATCAGCTATCCCAGGGGCGCCGAGCTGTTGCTCGACCTTGGCGAAGCGGGGCAGCATTTCGCCACCGTCGGCTGGAGCTGCGCAGACAAAATAGGCCTGACCTTCGCCCAGCCGTTCGACCTCAAGACCCTGGCCAAGACGCGTCCCGACATCGCACCCACCCACGTGCCGTCCCGCCCGCTCGATCGCTCGGCAGACGAGGAGTCCGCCTGGGCAGAAGGCTGGAAGCGGCAGTCGGTCGAGGAACTGCGCGAAGACCTCGAAGGCTTTCTAAAACGCTGATTTTCAGTCGGTGATGAGGCTGGTCCGCTTGGTTTCGGGCAGCATCAGAAACCCCACCGTCGCCATCCCGATCACCACCGTCAAATACCAGTAGAAGCCGCTCTCCGCACCGGCTTGCTTGAACCACAGCGCGGCATATTCCGCCGTTCCACCGAACAGGGCGTTACCAAGGGCATAGGGCAGTGCCACGCCGAGCGTCCGGATGTGCGCAGGGAATAGCTCGGCTTTGATAAGGCCGCTGATCGAGGTGTAGGCGCCCAGGATCGTTAGCGGGATCAGCACCAGTCCGAGCGCCGCCAGCGGGTCGGTCGCGGTGCTCAGCGCGGTAAACACCGGCACCGATACCAACATCCCGCCGAAGCCGAAGAGATACAGCATCGGTTTGCGGCCCCACCGGTCTGCGGCCGTTCCCCACAACGGCTGGATGGCCATGAACGCCACCAGCGCGACGGTCATCACCCAGGTCGCATCGGGGCGCGAGAAACCGCTCGTGTTGACCAGATATTTCTGCATGTAGGTGGTGTAAGCATAGAAGGCCATCGATCCGCCCGCGCTGATCGCGGCGACGATCAGGAACTCCCGTGGATGGTCGCGCCACAATTTCAGCAAGGACGATTTGGGCCGGTCCTTGTCCTGCGCTTCGAACGCCTGCGTTTCGGCCAGTCGCGTCCGCAACCAATAGACCCCGAGCGCCAGTACGGCGCCAACCCCGAACGCCACTCGCCAGCCCCAAGCTTGCAACGCATCCTCGCTCATCGCCATCTGCAGGATCAGCACCACGGCGAGTGCAAGCAATTGCCCGCCGATCAGCGTGAAATATTGGAAGCTCGCCCAAAAGGCGCGGCGCTCCTTGATGGCCATCTCCGACAAATAGGTCGCGCTCGCACCATATTCGCCGCCGACCGATAGCCCCTGCAGCAGCCGCGCAATCAGCAGGACGGCGGGCGCGATCCATCCCGCCACAGCATAGGTCGGCGCGGCGGCGATCAACAGCGATCCTCCGGCCATCAACCCGACCGACAGCGCCAACCCCGACTTGCGTCCGTGCCGGTCGGAATAAATCCCCATCGCCCAGGCACCGATCGGCCGCATCAGAAAGCCAACCGCGAAGATCAAAGCGGCGCTCAGCAGCTCTGCCGTCTTGCTTTGTCCGGGCAGCAGCACCGGCGCGAAATAGACGGTCAGTACGGAGTAAGCGTACCAGTCGAACCATTCGACCAGATTGCCCGCCGACCCCCCGACGATCGCCCGGATGCGGCCGCCGTGCCCAACCGACTCAGGCACGCACGCGCGCGCGTTCGGCGGCGCGGCTTCCGTAAACGAAGTAAAGAAGCAACCCGATGGCTTGGGCGGCTAGGAAGAAGGTCTGGGTGAGCACCGGCAAGCTGATGAACAGATAGAGGCAGCCCAGGATGCCGACGATCCCAACCGGCCACGCCAGCGGCGCTCGGAACTTGCGCTCGCGGTCCGGCTCGCGGCGGCGCAGCACCAGCATTGCCGCGCACACCGCGACGAACGCGGCAAGCGTCCCGGCATTGGCGAGCGCGGCGATCTTTGCCAACGGGAATATGCCAGCGATGACCGCGACGACGATTGCGGTGAACATCGTGATCCGCACCGGCGTGCCGCGGCTCGATACGCGCGCCAGGCTCGACGGCAGCAGCCCGTCGCGGGCGACAGTGAAGAAGATCCGGCTCTGACCAAAGAAGAAGGCGAGGATTACGGTCGGTAGCGCGATCACCGCCGACGCGCCGAGAATCCGCGCCGCCGTCCCCTGCCCGATCTCGCGCAGGATCAGCGCCAGCGGTTCCGGACTGTCGGCAAACCTCGTGTAGCCGAGTGCGCCAATCGCGGTCGCGGCGATAACCATGTAGATCAGCACGCACACCGCCATCGATCCGACGATGCCGATCGCAAGGTCGCGGCCCGGGTTTTTGGCATCTTCGGCCGCCGTCGCGATCGCGTCGAAACCATAGAATGCGAAGAAGATGATCGCCGCGGCGGCCATCACCCCGACCTCGCTGCCGGCCGCACCCGAGCGCGGGAAACCATAGGGCATGAACGGGTGGAAATTGTCGGCGTTGAACACCGGCAGCGCGACCGCCACGAACAAGGCCAGCGCGGCCAGCTTAATGACCACCAGGATCGCGTTGAGCGTCGCGCTCTCGCGGGTTCCGGCGATCAGCAGTCCGGCCACCACGAAGATGATGAAGATAGCGGGCAGATTGATCACCCCACCCAGCTCCGGCCCGTTGACCAGCGCCGGCGGCAACCCCCACCCGACCGAATTCAAAAACCCCGAGGCATAGCCCGACCAACCAACCGCGACCGCGCTGACAACCAGGCTATATTCCAGGATCAGCGCGACCCCAATCATCCAGGCGATCAGTTCCCCGAACACAACGTAGGAGTAAGTGTAGGCCGACCCCGCCGCCGGGATCATCGTCGCCACTTCGGCATAGGCCAGCGCGGCGCAAGCGCAGATCAAGCCGGCAATGGCGAAGCTCAGAATTACCGCCGGCCCCGCCTTGCCCGCGCCCACCCCGATCAACGTCAGAATTCCCGTCCCGACGATCGCGCCAACTCCCAGCGCGACCAGATGCGGCCAGCCCAGCGATTGCGCCAGGCGATGATGCTCCGCCATGTCTTCGCGCGCGACGACAACCTTGCGTGTATTCCAGTTTCTCATTTGGCGGATCCCCTTGCGATTGTGCCGAGCCTAGCGTGCCATTTCGGTGGCGCAACTCCATCCGCAATAGGGTGTTCATCGGATCAAGGGCAGAGCGCCCTTCGCGACACGGAAAGACGGATTTCCCCATGCGATCAGCATTGTTGATAACGGCCTCGTTAATCGCCCTCATTCAGCCCGCCATCGCGCAAACTGTTCCTGACGATGACGAAGCCGAGGACCAGCAAGTCCCCAGGACCGAAATCGTCGTTACCGGCCAGCGACTCGACGCGGCCCGGTCCAAGGTCGAACCGAGCCTCGGCGCCTCGACCTACACGCTCAGCAATGAGGCGATCGAGCATCGACCAGGCGGCGAGACGCGCGACCTCGGATTCATCCTTGCGCAGGTTCCCGGCGTCCGGCGGGACGGGTCGGGCGCGCTGATTGTTCGCAACGCCCCGGGCAAGATTCAGTATCGTCTCAACAATATCATCTTGCCCGAAGGAGTCGCCGATTTCGGCGAATCCCTGAGTTCGCGGCTGGCCGACAAGACCGAGCTGATCACCGGGGCGCTGCCTGCGCAATATGGGCTGGTTTCGGGCGGCGTCGTCAATGTGACGACCAAGAACGGCCTGTATATGAAAGGGGGTCAGGCCGAACTCTACGGCGGAAGCCATCACAGCGTCGAACCAGCTTTCGAGTGGTCCGCCTCGCGCGGCGGCAGCAGCCTGTTCGCCTCGGGCAGTTTTCGCCGCAGCGACATAGGCCTCGCCCCGCTCGACGCCGCCGCCAACCCGGCCCACGATCGCATCCGCGAGCTCGAAGGCTTCCTGTTCGCCGACCATCTCATCGATGAGGAGCAGCGCACTTCCCTGATCCTCGGCAGCTCCAACGAGCGCAACCAAGTCCCGGGCCGCGCCATTGCCGGCCTCCCGGGCGCCGAGCATGCGCATGGCGAACGGCGAGTGAGTAATCATTATGCGATTGCCTTCTATCAGCGCAGCGACGAGGCGCTGACGCTCCAGGCATCGATGTTTGGCCTGGTCTCGAACGAAGTGATTCGCCCCGACGAGCCGCTCAGCCTCGCCGCCGACGGCGTGTCGCGCGCGACGCGCGGCTGGCGGCGTTCGGTTGGGACTCAGATCGAAGCCGCCTATGAAGCCGGTGCCCGCCACACGCTGCGCGCCGGGATATTGCTGTCCAACGACCGCGAACGCGAAGCCGAGCGCGACCTCGCCGGAACTCCGCTCGCGAGCGCGGCCTTATTCGACGCGGACTCGGTCGAGCACCGCGTCACGGCGAGCGCCTTCGTCCAGGACGAAGTTCGGCTGGCGCCGCGCCTGACGCTTAATGCCGGGCTCCGCTTTGACCATGTCACGGACGTCGGCGAGCCCGCGCAGCTCGGCCCACGCGCCAGCCTCGTCTATGCCACGCCCGCCGGTTTCACCGCGCACGTCGGCTATGCCCGCTACGTCGTCGCGCCCCCGCTCGGCGAGGCAGCGCCGCGCAGCCCGTTCAGCGGGGGCGCGGTGAACGACAGCGCTCGCGAGGAGCGTGACGATTATTTCGACGTCGGCCTCCAACAGAAGCTTGGCGAGTGGACGTTTGGCATCGATGGCTATTGGCGGTCGGCGCGCGATCTTCTTGCGCAGCGCGAATGGCAGTTCGCCCCGATCGAGCGCTCGTTCAATTATCGGCGGGGACGGCTACATGGCGTCGATCTTTCGCTGACCTATGCCGACGGGCCGGTGACCGCCTGGTCCAACTTGGCGCTCGCCCAGGCGAACGGCCGCGAGATCGTCTCCAATCAGGGCGAATTCAGCGCAGCCCAACTAGACTATGCCGCCGCCCATGATCTCCCGATCGACCAGGATCAGCGCGTCACCGCGTCTGGCGGTTTGTCCTATCGCTTCGGCCATCTTCTATTGTCGGGCGACCTGCTCTACGGGAGCGGCGCGCGGCGGACCGCGGCGGGTGGGGTGCCCAACGGCGCCCGGCTGCCGGCTCATGCTACGTTCGACTTGGCCGCCGTCTATCGCCTCTCGCTGATCGAAGGTCGTCCGCTCGAACTCCGCCTCGACGTGACCAACCTGTTCGACCGCAGCTATGGGCTCGGCGACGGTACCGGCTTCGCCGGCGGGGCGCCGCAATGGGCCGAGCGCCGCGGAGTATTCGTCGGCCTCGAGCAGTCGTTCTGATGCGCCCCGGATTTCAGGAACATCGCATCCACCAGATGTTCGAAGTGAGCGTGCTGCTCAAGGGCGCGCACGCGGTGATTGAATGCGTCGGCGGCCTGCTACTCGCCTTCACCAGCACTACGACGATCCTGTCGCTGGTCGAGCGGCTGACCCAGGACGAACTGGTCGAGGACCGCGGCGACTTCATCGCCAACTACCTGCTCGCATGGTCGCAGACTTTTTCGGTCGAAACCCAGCATTTCTATGCCTTCTATTTGCTCAGCCACGGGATAGTGAAGCTGGCGCTGGTCGGCGGCCTGTTGATGCGCAAGTTGTGGGCCTATCCCGCCTCACTGGTCGTGCTCGGCCTGTTCATCGCCTACCAGATCTACCGTTACACTCACACCCGATCGGCAGGACTGATCGTGCTGACCGTTTTCGACCTCATCGTGATGGTGCTGGTGTGGCACGAATATCGGTTGCTCCGGCGGCATTTGCCGG
The DNA here is from genome assembly GCF_013816785.1 of Sphingomonas sp. Taxonomy (GTDB): domain Bacteria; phylum Pseudomonadota; class Alphaproteobacteria; order Sphingomonadales; family Sphingomonadaceae; genus Sphingomicrobium. Next base: position 10,084 of record NZ_JACDDV010000064.1, read on the forward strand.
TCGACTAGCGGCGCTCAATAATCCTTGCTGACGCGGACGTTGGCGCTGGTCCGGCCGATGGTCGAAATGGACGACAGCAGGGACAGCCAGCGGGTCACCTGATACTCGACCCTCGTCGCCGAATAGCCTTGCCCATCGGTGATCACTTCGACGAATAATTTTCGGCCGATATATTTGCCCGCGGAAATCGCGGTCTTTTGTCCGGTCGCGACGTCGGCAGGGAGTATCCGCAGCCGGTCGAGCCCGACCGCCCGCCGCACCGCGTTGATCGGGTCGAGGCTACCCGATCCCGACTGCAGCGCCGCTACCGCACTCGCCAGCTGGAGCGCTTCGGGGGCCGACAGGTTGGTGATCGAGGTGCCGAACAGGATGCGTGACAGCAGCTCGTCCTGCGGCAGTTGCGGCACGCTGGCGAATCGGATTTCAGGCTTGAGCCCAGTCCCGCCGACGATCACGCTGGCGTCGAGTCCCTGGACTTGCGCCTCGGCACGAATGTCGAGCAGCGGGTCGGGCGGGCTTTCTCCGCGAAAGCGGATGATGCCGCGCTGCAGGCGGAAATTGCGCCCGGCGAACTCATAATCGCCGCGGATCAGGTCGGCGC
>NZ_JACDDV010000094.1 GCF_013816785.1 Sphingomonas sp.
GGGCCAGGAAGTCGCCAAGCGCGCGCTCGAGATCGCCGCGGCGGGCGGGCATAATCTGTTGATGAGCGGGCCGCCGGGAGCCGGCAAGTCGCTGCTGGCCGCCTGCCTGCCTTCGATCCTGCCGCCACTCGAACCGGGTGAGGCGCTCGAAGTGTCGATGGTGGCGAGCGTCGCCGGCGAGCTCGACGGCGGCCGGATGCGCCGCCGCCGTCCGTTCCGCAGCCCGCATCATTCGGCGTCGATGCCGGCGCTGGTCGGGGGAGGGCTCAAGGTCAGGCCAGGAGAGATCAGCCTGGCGCATCTCGGCGTGCTGTTCCTCGACGAGCTGCCCGAGTTCCAGCGCGCGGTGCTCGATTCGCTGCGCCAGCCGCTCGAAACCGGCAAGGTCAGCGTGGCGCGCGCCAATATGCACGTTACCTTTCCGGCGCGGGTCCAGCTGATTGCAGCGATGAACCCGTGCCGCTGCGGGCATCTCGGCGACCCGGCGCTGGCCTGCGCGCGTGCGCCGCGCTGTGCGGCGGATTACCAGGCCAAGGTGTCGGGCCCGCTGCTTGACCGCATCGACCTGCATGTCGAAGTCCAGGGGGTCAGCGCCGCCGACCTCACGCTTCCACCGCCGGCCGAGGGAAGCGAGGAGGTGGCGCGTCGTGTCGCCCAAGCCCGATCGGTGCAGAGCAAGCGCTTCGACGGTTACGGTATGCGGACCAATGCGGAGGCTGATGGCGAGCTGTTAGATCAAGTCGCGACCCCGGACGAGCCAGGAAAAAAACTGCTGGCTGACGCCGCCGCCACGATGCGCCTGTCGGCGCGTGGCTACCATCGCGTGCTGCGCGTCGCACGGACGATCGCCGACCTCGCGTGGAGTGAGCAGGTCGGCCGCATCCATATCGCAGAGGCTCTCAGCTACCGACGCCAGGCCCCGCGCAATTAGATGAAAATACGGCCGCCGCGAGCTCAGAAAGCTGCGGCGGCCGACGTCAGTCTACCAATGCCATTCGCTGCTATCGACGATGCCATCGCCGTTGCGGTCGAGGCCCGGCCAGGCGCTGGCGCTGTAATATTCGCTAGCGCTGAGATAGCCGTCACGATTGGTGTCGAAGATTGTGTAGCTGGGCTCGTAAGCTGCGCGGTTGTAATTGGTGTAAAAGCCGCCGCCATACCAGCAATTGGCATATTCGGACCGGCTGATCCGCCCGTCGCCATTGCTGTCCCAAGAGCCATAGGCTCCGCCGCGATATGCATCATACTCGGCACGCGAAATGCGGCCGTCGGCGTTCTTGTCGATCGACCCATAAGTGCCGCAGGCCGTATAGGTTCGCTGCGGGTCGAAAGCATCGGCAACCGACTTAACGTCGCTGCTCACGCCGCGCACGGTGTTGCATCCGGCCAAGGCCACGACCATGATCAAAGGTGCGATAATTCTACGCATGGCTCTCTCCTGTAATCAGTCCCAAAACCGCCCGCTCAGCGGTTGATCGTCAACGGGCACGGCCTGAGTTTGTTCCGGGTACGAACCGGAATGGCTCGGCACCGACCAAGTCAATTGTCTCGGCCCGGCGCTTCGCAAAAAGGGCTGGCGAATCGAATAGTTTCGGCTAAGTCGTCCGACGTTCTAATAGGGGATAATCAATGACACCGATCGACTGGGCCATGCGCCCATTGGAGAAATTTGCCGATTTTTCGGGCCGTGCGCCACGCGCCGAATATTGGTGGTTCTATCTGCTGTTCGTTATCTTGTATCTGGTAGTCAGCATCGTGGATTCGATGGTGGGGGTGAAAGCATTCGGTCCGTACGGCATTCTTGTAGCCCTGCTGTCCTTGGCGCTTCTCATTCCATCATTGGCGGTAGGGGTCCGAAGATTGCACGACACCGACCGTAGCGGATGGTGGTTCTTGATTATTCTGATCCCGCTAATCGGCGCGATCGTTCTGCTCGTTTTCTTCGTTTCCGGAGGAACCAAGGGATCCAACCGGTTCGGCGACGATCCTTACGCGGCCAGTTGATCCCTTTCACTATAGCCTAGGTCGTTGGAGGTTGTTTCCGGCGTTCGCATATGGCCTGAACGACAGCCATGAACAGCCTCCAGTGAGGCGCGCGGCATTGTGCGCCGAACCTGAGCGTTGAAAACAATTCAGCGCGGTAGGGGTGTAGGATCAACCGCTTGGCTTGCTCCGCGTTCCGGCCGTGCTAAGGGAGCGCAGCCTGCCCCCGTGGCGGAATGGTAGACGCGCTCGACTCAAAATCGAGTGTCGAAAGACGTGTCCGTTCGAGTCGGACCGGGGGCACCAGTTCCGATCGCCTGAACC
>NZ_JACDDV010000065.1 GCF_013816785.1 Sphingomonas sp.
CCGGCCGCGAGGAGCATGACCATCAGTTTCTTCATCGTCATCCTCATCGGGTTAGAGCGCTTCCTTGCCGGTCTCGCCGGTTCGGATGCGAACGACATGTTCGAGATCGAAAACGAATACCTTGCCGTCGCCGATCTTGCCGGTGCGCGCGGAACCTTCGATCGCTTCGATCGCGCGCTCGACAATATCTTCGGACACTGCGGCTTCGATTTTTACCTTCGGCAGAAAATCGACGACATATTCGGCACCGCGATAGAGCTCGGTATGGCCCTTTTGGCGGCCGAACCCCTTCACTTCGGTCACGGTAATCCCGGACACCCCGACCTCGTGCAGCGCGTCCTTGACGTCGTCGAGCTTGAACGGTTTGATGATCGCCTCGATCTTTTTCACAGCAATTGCGCGCTCCCTCGGCCCTTGCACTACCAAATCATCGCCATGCTCGCCATGCCCCGAGAATGGCTGCGCGTGACGATTGCCAAATGTCTGCCGCAATTGGCGGCCAAAGCGAAGGCATGAAAGCCATCATCCTTTCCGCCGGCCAGGGGTCGCGGCTCGGGTCGCTGACCCACAACCGGCCCAAATGCCTGATCGAGTTAAATGGCCGCAGCCTGCTCGACCGGCAGCTGGACGCGCTTGCCGCCAACGGAATCGACGAGGCGGTGGTGGTGACCGGCTTCCGCGACGACCAAATCGAAGCGTCGCTGATGCGGCGTGGCGAGGCAGGGCCGCGGGTGCGAACCCTGTTCAACCCCTTCTACCAGGTAGCGGACAATCTAGGGTCGCTGTTCATGGCGCGCGAGGAACTCGCCGGCGACGTGCTGGTGTGGAACGGTGACACGCTGGTCAGCGAAACTCTGATGGCGCGCGTCCTCGCCAATCGCGGGCAGGACGGCATCTGCGTGACGATCGATCGCAAGGATCGCTATGACGAAGATGATATGAAGGTCATCGCCGGCGAGGGCGGCCGGCTGCGCGCGATTGGCAAGCGCATCGCGACCGGGGTCAATGCCGAATCGATCGGCCTCTTGGCGTTTCGCGGCGATGGGGCGGAGCGCTTCCGCCACGCGATCGAGCGAGGGATGCGGACCAAGGAAGGCACCACCATATGGTATCTGCGCGTGATCCACCATCTGGCGCAGAATAGCGCAGTGTGGACGCTCGACATCGCCGGCGAGCAATGGGGCGAGGTCGATTTCCCCGAGGATGTCGCGAGCGCCGAGGCGCTCGCGCTGCAATGGGACGAGGCGAGAAAGGCGAAAGCGGCCTAATAAGGCGGCTTATCGAGTCCGTTGGGGCTTTTGGTGAAAACCTCATGTCCAGCCTCGGTAATCCCGATCGAATGTTCGAACTGAGCGCTCAAGGAGCGGTCGCGGGTGACCGCGGTCCAGCCATCGTCGAGCAGTTTCACGTCAGCGCGCCCGATGTTGATCATCGGCTCGACCGTGAAGAACATGCCGGGCTTCAGTTCAGGGCCGGTGCCGGGACGGCCGGCGTGGACCACTTCGGGGCTATCGTGAAATAGCCGGCCGAGGCCATGACCGCAAAAGTCGCGGACGACGCTGTAACGGTGCTTTTCGGCGTGGCTTTGAATGGCGTGGCTGATGTCGCCCAGGCGGTTGCCGGGCTTGGCCTGCGCCAACCCCAGCATCAGGCATTCATAGGTTAGGTCGACCAACTTCCGTGCCTTGATCGGCACATTGCCGGCAAGATACATGCGGCTGGTGTCGCCGTGCCAACCGTCCAAGATCGGCGTCACGTCGATGTTGACGATGTCGCCGTCCTTCAGCGCCTTGTCGCCCGGGATTCCGTGGCACACGACATGGTTGATCGAAGTACAACAGCTTTTGGTATAGCCGCGATAGCCGAGCGTGGCGGGAACCGCGCCGGCCTCGAGCGTCAGGCGGTGGACGATCGTGTCGAGTTCCTGGGTTGTGACTCCGGGAACTACATGCGGCACCAGCGCGTCGAGGATGGAGGCCGCAAGGTGGCCAGCGCGGCGCATCCCAGAGAAGCCTTCGGCGCCGTGGAGCTTGATGACATGGCTGCGCGGTTCGGTGCGATCCTCGGGACCGACCTGGATATATTCGGTCATGATGGGGAAGATAGGATAGGGCGGATGGAATGTCGAATGGAGGCAAGGCCTTGGGAAGAGTGTGGACCGCTGCGCTGATCGTGATCGGCGACGAGATTTTATCCGGCCGGACCCAGGACCGCAACATCGCCCAGGTCGCGACCTGGCTAAACGTTCAGGGCATCCGGCTGAACGAAGTGAGGGTCGTGCCCGACATCGAGGAGGCGATCATCGGGGCGGTCAACGCGCTACGCACGTCCCATGACTATTGCTTCACGACCGGGGGGATTGGCCCGACCCACGACGACATCACGGTCGATGCGGTCGCCAAGGCGTTGGGCGTCGCGGTGGTAGTGCACCCCGAGGCGCGGGCGATCCTCGAACGATATTATGTCGACAAGGGCGGGTTGAACGAGGGGCGGCTGCGGATGGCGCGGGTACCCGAGGGAGCCGCCCTCATCCCCAACCGCATGTCGGGTGCGCCGGGCATCCGCATCGGCAATCTGTTCCTAATGGCCGGCGTGCCGCACATCGCCGCGCAGATGCTCGACGCGCTGACCGGGCAGCTGAAAGGCGGTCGGCCTTTGGTGTCGGTCACGATCGGGGCCTTCGCGCCCGAAAGCGAGGTTGCCGAGCTGCTGCACCGAGCCGAGCGATCAACCGAGGGCGTGGCGATCGGCAGCTATCCCTTTTTCAAGGACGGCCGGGTCGGGGCGAATTTCGTGGTGCGCTCGGAAAATGAGGCGGTGGCCGAGCAGGTGGCGGGGGAGCTGAGTGAGGCGCTGGAAAGCGCGGGCTTCGCCGCGGTGGCTGGGGGAATCTAGGTCGCCCGGTTGCGGCGGAGCCGCGCCCCGCGCTCCATTTCACGGCCTGCCCCCGGCAAGCCTAAAATGGAGCGGGTGAAGGGAATCGAACCCTCGTCGTAAGCTTGGGAAGCTTCTGCTCTACCATTGAGCTACACCCGCATCGCGGCCACGCTTGGCACGGCGATCGCGGAGCGGTCAACCGACAAGCGAGCGGCGCCCTCCGGAGGACGGCGCCGCTGCTTTCTTCATGCGAATTCGTTCAGAAGCCGACGTTGACTGTCAGGCTGACCGTGCGCGGTGCACCGATCTGGACGAACGGCGGGCTGCCATAGGTCGGGACTGTCGCGGTAGGCACGCAGCTTGGTGTTGACGTTGCGTTGCACGTGCGGGTCGACGTCGACTGGCTCAGACCGCCGTTGAAACCGCCGGCGTAGAGCTTGTCGAACAGATTGTAGACGTTGAGCTGCAGGTAGGCCTTCGCCAGATTCGGGGCGAAGTAGCCCATGTTCATCCGCGCATCGAGGTTGACCAACCAGTAGGCAGCGGCAGTCGAATCGAAGATCTGGGTTTGTACGACCCTTCCCGCTGTCGGTGTGGTGACACCAATGTCACCCGTGAAGACCGGCCGGTTGTTGTCGAAGATGAGGCGCGGGCCGGTCCGCTTGGCGGTGATGCCCAGGTCGAGCGGCCCAAGCGTGCCGACGAGCGACGTGCCATAGCTGTACTTCGGCGAGCCGGCCTCGCGGTTGCCGGCGGTGAAGGCGCAATTGCGCAAGCCATTGACGCTCGCCGGATCGACCGTGTCGCAGGTGATGCCGGCCGGAAGGACACCAGTCTGGATGTTGTCCTGGATCTTCGACTGGTTCCACGAACCGAAAACGTAGGCCGTCAGTTCCTTGACCGGCGAGTAAGCGATCGATCCGTCGATGCCCCACTTTTTCACCCTGCCGAGATTGCGGAAGACGGTCTGGTTGAGTTCGGGATCGAACGCCGAGGCGAGCCGATTGTTGAACAGCGTGTACCAGCCCGCGACCTGAGCCTGAATCTTCGAGCTGCGATAGCGCAGGCCGCCGTCGAATGAGTCGGTGACCTCCGGCTTGGGCTTGGCCAGTGATGTGCCCGCCGGGAAGTAGAAGGCGTTGTAAAGGTTGTCGGTACTGGGCACCGAAAGGCCCTTCGAATAGCTGGCGAAGGCCGACAACGCCGGGGTGATGTCATAAATTGCGCCGACGCTCGGGAGCAGTTTCGAGTAGTTGAGCACGCGATGGCCGGGCGGCGAAAAGCCGGAGATCACGCGACCGGTTGCCGGATCGACGACATAGGGGTTGAGCGTGCCGATCCTCGCGTCGAGCGCCTCGTCTCTGCCGCTGCACTCGACGAAGCCGCTGGCCGACGAGGTGTAGCAGTTGTTCTGAAGGTCGCGTTTGAAGAATGGCAGCCGGGCGCCGACGTTGACCGTCAGGGCACCGAACTCACCGCGATATTCGCCGGCGACCTGGTTGAGGACCGCGTAGGACTGGCGATCGCGCTTCTGAAGCGGAACACCCTGCGCGGTCTCGAGTGGATCGTTGATCGGGAAAACATCGACCGGATCGCCGTTGAGCTTGAGGAAGCCGACCTGGCCGGTCTGGCGATGGTTCGAGTAATCGTGGGTGAAAGTGGCGCGGACGGTGTGGTGGTCGCTGATGTCGTAGCGCAGGCCGGCGATCACCGCGTAACGGCGGGTTCGGGTCTGGCTCGGCGTAAGAAGGGTGATTTGGTCGCGCGTATCGCCGTCGCCATTGAGGTCGACGCCGTTGAAATAAGGCGCCCCGCCGAAGAAGCCGCCAACGCAGTTGATGGTTAGCGGATTAGGAGCGGCGGTCGAGCAGTTTGCCCGGTTGATCGTGCCCGGGACGCCACCGGCCGGATTGATATCGAAGCCAAATTCGCGCGCTGGAGAACTTATCGTGGTTGTGCCGCCGCCATTGGCCTTGGTGTACTGGAAGCTGGGGTCGATCGTGAGTATGAGGCCTTCGGCCAAGGTGAACTTCGAATTGCCGCGGATGTTGATACTGTTCGAAGGATTGACGCGACGGTCGAAGTCCGTGCCGCAGCTGTTAGGCACGTCGGCGACACCAGCCTGTGGCACATCGAGCGTGCAGGTAGGGATGTTGTACTCGCGAGCGTCGCGCGACTGCGGGAAGCCCAAGGGAACAACGCGGTCGTTGCGCAGCGAAACCGAACCGAAGAAATTGTTGCGGTCCTGGTTGTAGCGACCGGCAACCGAGACAAAGTCGCCGTTGGCGCCGAGCGGCTGATAGATTTTGGCGTTGTACTGCTGGCGGTCGAGTTTGCCGAAATGGTTGAACGGATTGTCGTACTTGGAGTTGCTGGCGGCGACGAAAGCGCGCGTGCCCCACGGGCCGATCTCGCCGCTGTCGAGCATGCCGAAGAAGCGGCGATAGTCGAACTGACCGAGCGATGCGCTGAAGCGGCCACCGAAATTCTTGCCCGGAACGCGGGTGCGCTGGTTAATGGTGCCGCCGACAGCGGAGGCGGTCGGCGAGTCAACGTCGGTCGAGCCGAGGCTGACGTTGACCTGGTCGATCAGTTCGGGGTCGATCGAGAAGTTCGAGAAAATGTTGTAATTGCCGCTGTCGTTCAGCTGGATGCCGTCGAGTGTGTAGCTGACGCGGGTCGAATCGAAGCCGCGGACGTTGAGCGTGCCGCCGGCATTGCCATAGGCGTCGTTATTCTGAAAGTTGACGCCAGGCACGACGTTGATCGTGTCGAGCACCGTTTGGCCCGGGCCGCTGCGCGAGATCAATTGCTGGGTGATGATCGCCTTCGCCTTGGGCGCGTCGGGCGCCTGAATACCGCCCACGTCCTGCGTACGCGTACCGGTGACCACGATTTCCTTTTCGAAGTCGACCGAGCCGGTCGACTGGGCAAAAGCGGCAGTCGGCATAACGAGCGCTGTCGAGCAAAGCAGAAGCAGTTTTTTCACGTTGAACCCCAATGCGTTGGTAGAATCCCCAGAACCTGACGCTTGAGGCGGCTAGAGGCTGAATAAGACAAAAAGGTGACCTCCCCTCAAGGCCATCACCTTTTCCATTTTGCCGTTGCAAAAACATCCCATTCGGCCGCGCCAAACCCCGCCCGACTCGTGCACCCGATACAGCAAAATCCGGTCACGGAAACAAGGCGTTGGTCAGGCCGGGCGGCGATCCAGGCGGCGACCGATGCCGACAAGCAACAGAATCAGGAACGGCACGAGAACGATCGACAGCACGACCTTGGCCAGCATCTGGCCGAGCATCAGCTCGGCAATCGGGAAGACGCCGTAGAAGGCCACGGTGATGAAGATCAGCGTATCGACGATTTGGCTCAACACGCTGGCGATGGCTGCGCGGAGCCACAACAGGCTGGAACCCTCGCGGCCCTTTAGACGGCTGAAAATGGTGACGTTCAAAAGTTGCGAGGTGCCGTAGGCGAGAATGCCGCCCAGCCAGATGCGCGGCGTGCCGCCCATGACAGTTTCGAACGCCGACAGGCGCGCCGGGTCCATGTCCTTCGACGCCGGGATTTGAAGGACGAGAAGGCTCAACAGCAGCGAGGCAATGAGCGGGACGAAGCCGATCAGGACGAGGCGGTTGGCCGCGGCGCGGCCGTGGAGTTCGGCAACCGCGCTCGACGTCACAACCAGCAGTAGGAAGGCGAAGATGCCGGCCTCGACCGCGAGCGGGCCGAGCGCGACCTGCTTGTTGCCGAGCACGCCGGCGATGCACACCATGCCGCCGTAGAAAATGGCGAACGCGAACAAGGAAAGCGGAATCGCGGACGCGGCGGGCGGAGCGGTGTCGGTCATGGCGGCGAAGGGGTAAAGGCTTTGGCGCGGTCGGCAAGCCCTCTTGAACGCTTTGCCGGTTGTTGACCCTGGGGCTCCTGCCCGGCTAGTCGGTGCGGCCGTGACTTCCCCAAAACTCGACATATTGGCCATCGGCGATGCCATCGTCGATGTGATCGCGTCGTGCGACGACGCGTTCCTGATCGAGCACAACCTGCCCAAGGGGTCGATGCAGTTGCTGACCCCGGCCGAGGCCGACACGCTGTACGCCGCGATGAGCACCGCGCGCGAAATGTCGGGCGGGTCGGCGGCCAATTCGATGGCTGGGATCGCGGCGATGGGTGGCAGCGCGGCGTTCATCGGCCAGGTCGCCGAGGATCAGCTCGGCATGATCTTCGAGCATGACATGCACGCGCTGGGCGTGCGGTTCGAAACGCCGTCGATCGAAGGCGGGCCGCCAACCGGCCGCTGCCTCATCCTGGTCACGCCCGACGGGCAGCGGACCATGAATACCTCCCCGGGCGCCAGCCACGAATTGAGCGTCGATGCGCTCGATCCTGTGCTGATCGCCTCGGCCCAGATCCTGTACCTCGAAGGCTATCTGTGGGGGCCGGAAAAGCCGCGGAGGGCGATGCTCAAGGCGGTCGAAATCGCCCATGAGTCGGGTCGCGAAGTGGCCTTCACGCTGTCTGAAAGCGTATGCATCGCCAGCCGCAAGGAAGGTTTTGCCAAAATGATCGATGGCGGCGGGGTCGACTTGCTGTTCGCCAACCAGGATGAAGCATTGCAGCTGACCGGGCGGAGCGATGCGGAGGCAGCGTTCAACGAATTGAAAGCCAAGGTCGGTACGCTGGTGGTGACGCGCGGCGCGGCCGGCGCGACCGCGATCCGCAAGGGCGAGACGATTTCGATTCCCGCGGCGCCGGTAGGCCAGGTGGTCGACACGACCGGCGCGGGCGATTTGTTCGCCGCCGGTTTCCTGGCCGCCCGGGCCAAGGGGGCGGGGCTCGAGCGCTGCCTATGGACCGGGGCGATCGCGGCGGGCGAGGTGATCGGCCACTATGGCGCGCGGCCGATCGCCGACCTGAAAGCGCTGGTGCAGCTTTGAGCCACATTCGCCGCCTCGCCGTCTATTGCGGCTCCGCCCCCGGCGCCGACCCAGCCTTCGCCGACGCGGCCCGGGAGCTGGCAATCCTGATGGTCGAGCGCGACATCGAATTGGTCTATGGGGGCGGGCGGCTGGGCCTGATGGGCATCGTCGCCGACACAGTGCTGGAGCATGGCGGGCGAGTTTTTGGGGTGATCCCGCAGACGCTGGTCGACCATGAGGTCGCGCACCGCGGTTGCACCGAGCTTCACACCGTCGCCGACATGCACGAACGCAAGGCGAAGATGACCGAGCTGTGCGATGCCTTTGTTTGCCTGCCAGGCGGAATCGGCACGCTCGACGAGATGTTCGAAGCATGGACCTGGAACGCGCTCGGCTATCATGCCCAACCCTTTTGCCTGCTCAACGTCCATGGCTATTGGGACCGCCTCGCCGATTTCATGGACCATGTCATGGCCAGTGGTTTCCTCAGCGAAGCCCGCCGCAAGCAACTGCTCAAGGCACAATCGCCGGCCGAGGCACTGGACCTACTGGACGAAGCGGCCAAAGGAGCGGCACAAGGCGTCACCTGGTAATCAATCAGGATTGCAAGTCCGGGGAGGGGCGGCGCCGTCATGAACCACTATCTGTTGGGTGTGGCGGGCATTGCCGTCATCGTCCTGATCGCCGTCATCTTCTCGTCGAACCGCAAGGCGATCCGTCTGCGCGTGGTCGGCGCGGCGTTCGCGCTGCAAGCGGTCATCGCCTTCCTAGTACTGCGCACCAGCGGCGGCCGGCAGGTGATTCAGTCGATGTCGGACGGGGTCGCGGCGCTGCTCGGCTATGCCGGCAAGGGGACCGAATTCCTGTTCGGGCCGACCGCGTCCAACCCGCTTGCCAATACGTTCGCCATCGCGGCGCTGCCGGTGATCATCTTTTTCGCGTCGCTTGTGGCGATCCTCTATCACCTCGGCATCATGCAGCGAGTCGTCCGCTGGGTCGGCGGGGCGATCGGCTGGGTCACCGGGATCAGCCGGGTCGAGTCGCTGGGCGCGGCGGCCAACATCTTCGTCGGCCAGTCGGAAAGCCCGCTCGTGGTGCGGCCCTATCTTTCGGCGCTGCCGCCGTCGCATCTGTTCACGCTGATGACAGTCGGCATGGCCGGGGTCGCTGGAACCATCCTGGCCGCCTATGCCGGGCTGCTCGGCGCCAAATATCTGCCGTTCCTGCTCGCCGCCGCGTTCATGTCGGCGCCGGGCGGAATTTTGATGGCCAAGCTGATTATGCCCGACGATCCCGCGCCCAAGGACGAGCTGGCGCTGGAGGGCGGGGTGGCCACCCTCGCCCCTGAAGACCAGCTCGAGATCGACACGTTCGAGGAGGGCGAGCGGCCGGCCAACATCATCATGGCCGCCGCTCAGGGTGCGCAAACCGGAGTCAAGCTGGCGGTCGCGGTCGGGGCGATGGTGCTGGCGTTCGTTGCACTTGTGGCGCTGGCCAACGGCATTCTCGGTAGCGTCGGCCACCTGTTCGGCTATGATAATTGGAGTTTCCAGGGCGCGGTCGGGGCGCTGTTCGCGCCGGTGATGTATCTGATCGGCGTTCCGTGGAACGAAGCGGGGGTCGCGGGCGGGCTGTTCGGGACCAAGATCGTCTTGAACGAATTCGTCGCCTTCATCGACCTCGGCAACGCGGCGGGGCCGGCCGCTGCGCTGACCGACCGCAGCCGGGCGATCGTGACGTTCGCGCTATGCGGCTTCGCCAATTTCAGTTCGATCGCGATCCAGATGGCGGTGACCGGCAACCTTGCGCCCAACCAACGGCCGATGATCGCCCGGCTTGGCCTGCGCGCGCTGCTCGCCGGAAGCCTCGCCAACCTGATGAGCGCCGCGCTTGCGGGGCTGATGATCGCCTGACTTTTTGCTAAGAGTTCGACATGACCGATGTAATTACCAGCGACAGCGTCG
>NZ_JACDDV010000095.1 GCF_013816785.1 Sphingomonas sp.
TTGGAAAGGCTGGCCTCCTAAGATCGCGCCTGTGGCAAAATTTGCCACAGGCCGGTTTCTGCTATCCGACTGGAATTATTCAGAAAAACGGCAATTTGCGGCTGTCTCGTGAATAAGACGGGCTAGTCCCAATGCTGTTCACTTTGCGATCCTGATAGCGGGTAACTGCCCAGGTAGGACCCATCGGACAGCGGCTTGACACGGGACTCGCGGCGTGAGTCAAGCTCTCCATGTCGCCGTCCCCGGATCCCGAACCCAGTGCCGATGGTTGTGTGCTTCCCACCGCTGCTGCGGCGCCCGCGGACATCATTGCGGCATTGCTGGCGCAAATCGCCGCGCAACAGGCGCTGATCACCTCGCTGCAGGCACGCGTTGCGGAGCTGGAGCGCCGCCTTGGTCTGAACAGCGGCAACAGCGGCAAGCCTCCGTCCAGTGACGGGCTGAAGAAGCCCTTGCGCACGCAGAGCCTGCGCGAAGCCTCCGGCAAGCAGAGCGGCGGACAGAAGGGCCACCCGGGCGAGACCCTGCGCCGGGTCGAGACACCCGACGCCACCATCGACCATTTTCCCCAGACTTGCGCGGCCTGCGGCATGGCGCTGAGCGAGGCGGCGGCCACGGACTTCAGCGCCCGCCAGGTGTTCGATCTGCCGGAGCCGCGGCCTCTGGTCGTCACGGAACACCGCGCCCACCGCTGCCGCTGCGCGACCTGCGGCGAGCAGACCCGCGCGGCCTTCCCCGATTGCGTCACCGCCCCGGTGCAGTATGGCAAGCGGATCGGCGCCTGCCTGCTTTACCTCCTGCACTATCAACTGCTGCCGGAGAAGCGTCTGGCGACGCTGATGGCGGACCTGTTCGGCGTCAAGCTGGCGACTGCGACCATCGCGCGGATCAGCCAGGATTGCGCCCGGCGGTTCCAGGGCTTCGCCGACGCCGTGCGCGGCCATGTGGCGGCCGCGCCGGTCAAGCACCTGGACGAAACCGGGTTCCGGATCGGCGGTAAAACGCAATGGCTGCATATCGCGTCCACCCTGCTGCTGACATTCTACCGCACCTCCCCCAAGCGGGGCAGCCTGCTGTCCGAGGTCGCGGGGATCGTCGTGCATGACCACTGGAAGCCGTACTACACCCTGACGGGCGTGCGGCACGCGCTGTGCAACGCGCACCACCTGCGTGAGCTTCGGGCGTTGATCGAGATCGAGAAGGAAGACTGGGCGCGCCAGATGCAGCGCCTGCTGCGCCGCGCCTGTTATGTCACGAACCTGGCCCGGGACCGGGATGTCGCCCTGAACCCGCGCCTGATCGCGCTGATCGATCGAGGCTACGACGCCATCCTCGCCGAGGGCTTCGCGCACCACGACGCCCAGGCCCCCTTGCTCGGCGTCGCCGACAAGGCCCGGCGCCGCGGCCGCCCCCCGCGCCGGGTCGGCCATAATCTGCTGTTGCGGCTGCGGGATCGCAAGCAGGACGCGCTCCGCTTCCTGACCGACCCAAGCGTGCCCTTCACCAACAACCTGGCGCAGCAGGATGGGCGGATGATGAAACTCCGGCAGAAAATCTCCGGCGGGTTCCGCTCGACGGAGGGGGCCGAGGAGTTCGCCGTCCTCCGCACGCTGATCTCAACCGCAAGAAAGCAGGGCTGGGATTTGCTGGCCGCCCTGACAGGCCAACCCGACAACCTGGTCGCCGAACTGCGGATCACTTGAGCTTTCGGCGACAACCTGGGCAGTTACGAATTTTTCAAGCTTGTTAGCCCGTCTTATTCACGGCATGGCTGGGAATGGGCTGGCGGGTGTCGCGTAAGCTGCTGATCGCGTTTACGGATTGGGTGTCGAAGCCATCCACTCACCCGATCACGCCGAGCCACACCCGCCATGTCCGACGATACGGCCGAGCCGTTCCTGTTTCCAGCCGTCAGCCGCAAGAAGGTCACCGCTGCCTTCGACGGCGGACGCCTCACCTCCGACGGCGGCGTCATGCTGTTGGCCGCTGCCGAGCGCCGCTTGGGGATTGCCGACAAGCTTGCCGGGCTGATCGCCGATCCACGCAACCCCACCCTGGTGACGCACAGCATCGCCGACATCCTGCGCGCGCGCATGCTCGCGATCGCCTGCGGCTACGAGGACGCCGACGACCTCGACCATCTGCGGACCGATCCCGGCTTCAAGCTCGCCTGCGGGCGCCTACCGGACAGCGGCTACGACC
>NZ_JACDDV010000066.1 GCF_013816785.1 Sphingomonas sp.
CTGACCCGCGGCAATCCACATGTTGCCGGCGGCAGCGAGCGCGCGGTCGCGCGCGGCATCGATCGCCGGGGTAAGCTCGGCGGCGCTTTCGAATGCTGCCGCGGATTGGGCGAAGCGGCCGGCCTTGTCGGCCTCGACCGCGCGGCACGACTGAGCCTGGGCGGTCAGCACCGACGGGCAGGCCGAAGGCAGGGCAGGGCCGGCAGGCGCAGTGGCGAGGGCAAGGGCAAGGGCGGCGAAGTAAATCATGCGATGCGGTCCACAAGGAAGGCGAGTTCGGTGAGGATCGCGTGGATCTCATACGGCTCGCTAAGGCGGTGACCGCTTCCCTTGATCAACCGAAGCTGGACATCGGATGAATGAAGGTCGGCCATCAGCCTGATCGGAACGCCGATCGGCACGTCCGGATCGATTTCGCCATGAACCAGCCGCACCGGAATGGAAAGATTGATCGGGCTGTAAAGCAGGCGATGCACCTCGCCCGAACGCCAGAAGGCGAAGTGAGTGACCGAGGGATTGGGCCCGTAAGGATTGGTCCGCTCCAGTCGGCCCGAGTCGATCAGCGCCTGTTTTTCCTCCTGCGTGTAGCCCCAGTCGGTGAAGTCGGGCGCGGCGGCTATGCCGAGCACGGCTTTCACTCGATCCGGACGGGCCAGCGCGGCGTGGAGCGCGAGCCACCCGCCCATCGACGAACCGGCAACGATCAGCGGACCGTCGCTGAGCATATCGATCGCCGCCACCGCCTCGCCGAGCCACCGGTCGAGGGTTCCCTCGGCAAAATCGCCGCCCGACGAACCGGTGCCCGAATAATCAAGGCGCAGGCGGCCGAGCGAGCGCGCCGCGCAAAAGGCGTCGATCGCCTCGGCCTTGGCGCCTTCCATGTCGGACGCATAGCCGGGCAGGAACAATATGGTCGGCTGGCCCACACTCGGCAAACGCCGTCGATAAGCGATTCGCCGGCCATCCCCGGGGTCGAAATAGGCGAGCTCGGTCGATGCGATTTCGGTCGGAGTCATGGGCTGAATAGTCTCAAAAGTCGCACTAACCACGCGTGCCCGCGCGAGCCCATGCACGCGGGATGCGCGCCCGATCGGCCAACGGGTATGCGGAGGATCGGCCCATTGCCGCTGCCTAGCCAAAGCGACCGATGTAGGACAGCGCTTTCGCCGCCGGCTTAGCGCCGATCTGCGATCCTGGCGCGCCGCTCGGCGTTGCGCTTGGCGGGGCAGGCGATGCGGATCGCCCTGTAGTCGGCCGCGGAAATCGAAGGCGTGTAGGCGCGGCTCTTGTCGAAGGCGGCGTCGAATGCCTTGGCGCGGTCGGCGCTTCGCGGATGGCTGTTGAGCCATTCGACCGAGTCGAACCCGCCAGCCTGCTTGCCGAGCTTGCGGAACAGGGAGGCGGTCGGGCGCGGGTCGATGCTCGCACGGTCGAGCGCGGTGATCGCGTCGGCGTCGGCCTCCGCCTCGTTGGAGCGGGTGTAGCTCAGCGATACGATCTGCTGTGCATTGGCGCCGACGTCGCCCGCGAACAGGCGGATCAGCGCGCCGATGCCAAGCTCGCGGATCAGCGCCTGCGTGACGTGGCGGCGGCGGACATGGGCGATCTCATGGGCCAGAATTCCGGCCATCGCGTCGGGATTGGGCGTATCGCGCAGCGCGCCGTCGAAGATGATGATCTGGTTGCCGGGGATAGCGGCGGCGTTGAAAATGCGCACGTCGATCAGGGTCATCGGGATCGGCCCGCGGCCCCCCGCGAGCGGGTCGATCCGCCGCGCCATGGCCGCCAGCGCCGTGGTCGAGGCGGGATCGCGGCAGGCGTTGTCGCCGAAATCGCCGACCAGCGCGGTGCCGAGATTCTGCTCCCATTGCTCGGGCACCAGCGGTGCGACCCAGGCTGGGGCGGAATAGCCGACGAACAATATGATTGCGGCAACCACACCGAGCAACGCGGTCGCTTTGGGCAAGCCGACGCGGTCAATCCAGGCGCCGTAGCGGGCGGCGCGGGGCAACAGCGCGCGAATCGCGGGGTCGACCGGCGGGTCGATCAGCAGCCGCCAACCGGGATGATCCTTGCGCGACAAGACGAGGTGGCGCTGGTCGTCCTCGACAATCGCCAGCTCGGCGGCGGGCACGACGAGCGGCGCGCCGTTGGCGAGACGGACCAGCAATGCGCCTTCGCCCTCGATTCCGATCTCGACCGAACGGCGATCGGCGGTGACGCCGTCGTAAAAGGTCGCCTGGGTCATCGCTGCTCAGATCGCGCCGATATCGAACGCGTCGGCCAGGCCCTCAGCCTCGGTCGGCGCGCGGGTCGTCGACTGGGCCAGGTCGCTGACATTGACCTCGCCGTAGATGTGAAGGTGGCGGACCATGAACGACCAGCTGCGATAGCCCCAGAAGGAAATGCCAAAACCAAGGGTGACGATCGCCAGCCCGATATTGCCGAGGAACAGCTTGAGCCAATCCCAAGTGCTTGCGTCGAAGCCAAATTCGAGGTTGCCGAGCGCAAGCGAATCGGCCGCCTTGCGGTAGAATTTGGCATACCAGTGAAGGGTCATCAGCGGGATCAGAAGGTAGAACAACAGGAAGATGCCGCCGATGATGAAGCCCAGGCTTGGGTCGACTTCTCCGCCGCCCGATCCCGACACTGCGGCCATTCCGAGGCTGAACATCAACAGCCCTGCGACCGCAAAGCCGGCGATCGGCACCAGATAGACCGCCGCCCATCGGCGCTTCAATCCGTCGGCATCGAGCGCGGTGCTGAAATGGAGCGGGCCGAAGCTCATCTGGTTCCAGCGGCCGTTCCAAAGTCGTGTCGCCGCCCATGGCCAGACAATCCACATCGTTATCGCCGACAAGGCGACCCGGCCGAGATATTCGCCGCCATAGTTCCAGCCCGGCTCGTCGCTGCCGCCGCGAATGCCGCGCCACCAAGTCCGCGACAGGCGATAACGCAGCGCGCGGAAGCGGGCGAACCCGCCGAGGTAGATCAGCCCGATGTAGAACAGCCCGACGATGCCGAACGCCGCGCTTTCCTTGCCCCGTGCGACCAGCGCCGGCAGCAGGAACTGGATGAACAGGAAGAAGGGCAGCAGGATCGCCATGACGATCAGGAAGCCGACGAACATCTCCTTGCCCGTCCCGCTCCATTCGAGGCGGTCGCCCATCACCTCGGTGCGGCTCCACAAATAGCGCCGTTGCCGCGCCGTCGCCCAGAAGCGGTAGATGCCGAGTGTGACGATGGTTAGCAGGACGTTGGTCGCCGCGATCGGCAGATATTCACGCCAGGTGCCGGTAAAACGGATCGCCCTTTCCGGCGGCGCCGCCGCATTCGTCATCGCATCCATTGATTGCCCCCGAATACTATAATTGATTTCCCCGAATACTAATAATTGCGGGAAGTCTAGTGGTGACGCGCGCGCAACGAAATCTCTCCCGCTAAGGCGGGTTACCCCTAACGCGATCTTGCGTTAGCCGCCGGGTTCACCCACGCGCCGCTGCGTTCCGGCGGTTGCAAGGTTGAGGCTTGGCCGCTCGGCCGCTAGAGGCTTCGCCATGTCCGAGATGTTCAAGATTTCGCTCCCTGATGGTTCGGTTCGCGAAATGCCGCGCGGATCGACCCCGGCCGATGTCGCGGCAGCTATCGGGCCAGGGCTGGCCAAGGCGGCGCTTGCGGCGCGGGTCGATGGCGAGCTGCGTGATTTGAACCGGCCTTTCGAAGGGAATTCGAGCCTCGCGCTTGTGACGGCGCGCGACGAGAAGGACGCGCTCGAACTGGTGCGCCACGACTTCGCCCATGTCCTCGCCGAGGCGGTGCAGAAGCTCTATCCTGGGACCCAGATCACCTTTGGCCCGTCGACCGATGACGGCTTCTATTACGATTTCGCGCCGGCCCCCGGCCGCGGCATGTTCACCGAGGAGGATTTGCCTTTTATCGAGGAGGAGATGCGCCGCGTGATCGGGGCCGACGAGCCCCTGATCCGCGAGGAATGGGGCCGGGAGGACGTCCGCGCCTTCTTCGAGCGGACGGGGGAAAGCTTCAAGGCGGAGTGGGTGATGGAGCTGCCCGCGGGCGAGGCAATCACCATGTACCGGTCGGGCCAAGGCGACGACGCCTGGATGGACCTGTGCCGCGGGCCGCACCTCGCCTCGACCGGCAAGCTCGACCCTCTGGCGTTCAAGCTGACGCGGGTGTCCGGCGCTTACTGGCGCGGCGACCAGGCCAACCCGATGCTCAGCCGCATTTATGGCACCGCCTGGCTGAACAAGAAGCAACTCGCCGAGCATCTCGTAAGGTTGGAGGAAGCGGCCAAGCGCGATCACCGCAAGATCGGCCAGGAGATGGACTTGTTCCACCTCCAGGCCGAGGCGCACGGAAGCGTCTTCTGGCACCCCAAGGGATTTATCCTGTGGCGCCAGCTGGAGGCATATATGCGCCGGCGGCTCGACGCGGCCGGCTATGACGAGGTCAAGACGCCGCAGCTGATGGACGCCAAGCAGTGGGAGAAGAGCGGCCACTGGGGCAAGTATCGCGAGAATATGTTCGTCGTCCCCGACGAGATCCCCGGCGTCGAAGACGATGCGCCGGTTCTGTCGGGCGCGGGCGACCTGATGGCCTTGAAGCCGATGAATTGCCCGGCGCATGTGCTGATCTTCAAGCAGGGCATCACCAGTTACCGCGAGCTGCCGATCCGCATGGCCGAATTCGGCTGCTGCCACAGGAACGAGCCGCACGGCGCGCTGCACGGCATCATGCGGGTGCGGCAGTTCACCCAGGACGACGCCCATATCTTCTGCCGCGAAGATCAGCTGATCGAGGAAGTTGTCGCTTTCTGCGACCTGCTCGACAGCATCTACAAGGATCTCGGCTTCGAATCGTACGCGATCAAGCTGGCGCTGCGTCCCGACAAGCGCTTTGGTTCGGACGAAATGTGGGACTGGTCGGAGCAGAGCTTGCGCGACGCGGTCGCCGCGACCGGTCGCAACACGCCCGAATATGGCTGGGAGGAGTTGCCCGGCGAAGGCGCCTTTTATGCGCCCAAGCTCGAATGGCATTTGACCGATGCGATCGGGCGGACGTGGCAGGTGGGCACGATGCAGACCGATACGGTGCTGCCCGACCGGCTCGACGCGAGCTACGTCGGGGAGGACGGCGAGCGACATCGCCCGGTGATGCTCCACCGTGCGATCCTCGGCACGTTCGAGCGGTTCATCGGCATCTTGATCGAGCATCACGCCGGACGCTTCCCGCTGTGGCTTAGCCCCGTGCAGGCGGTAGTCGCGACGATCGTCAGCGACGCCGACGATTATGCCAATCAGGTGGTCGAGAAGTTGAAGGCGGCGGGACTGCGCGCCGAGGCTGACCTTCGCAACGAGAAGATCAACTACAAGGTCCGGGAACACAGTCTGGCGAAGGTTCCGCTTCTGCTCGTTGTCGGCAAGCGCGAGGCGGAGGAGGGCACGGTCGCCATCCGCCGGCTGGGCTCGGACGATCATCAAAAAGTGATGGCGCTCGACGAAGCCATCGCCCTGTTCGCCGCCGAGGCCGTGCCGCCCGATCTGCGGCCCGAATAATAGAGCGGGGCGCGGTGTTTTGTAGCAGTGCGGCGGTGCGGTACGCGCCCGGCAATCGATTGCCGAGGCATCGTCATGAACATGGCTATGCGGCCCTCGTCGTCGCCGGAAGCTATCAGGAAGCGGGCGATGCCGGGCGCTTTCGAACCGAGCCGGGGACTCTCGTCGTTCATGGCCGCTTCGAAGCGCACCAAAATCATTTTTCAAGCAGTGGCGCCCAAGTACTCGATCTACCGCTCAAGGGTTGTCCGGGCGCGCTCTTCGGCTGCGTCGCCGACGCGGACGAGATTGTTCGGCTCGCCGAGCGCGACTTGGAGGCCGCTGCGCACCTTGCGCTCGCCAGCTTAAAGCCCGGCCCAGAGATGATGGCGGATTGGCCCGACTTGCTGGCGGCGGAGCTGCGCAGCGGCAAGGTTTTCGACCTGCGTGGCTGGGCGATGCGGATTGGCATTGCGCCGTCGTCGCTCAGCCGAGGCTTTGCCCAGGCCTATGGTGTGTCGCCGAAACGCTATCGCGCCGACGGCCGCGCCCGCGCCGCCTATTCAGCCCTAAGCGGCAGAATGGACAGCCTCGCCTCCCTTGCCATCGATCTCGAATTTGCCGACCAGGCCCATATGAGCCGCGAAATCCGTTCCTTGTCCGGCTTCACCCCTTCGCAAATTCGTCGAGCCGCCCGCTCCAGGTAAACTGTGTTCAATACGATCGCCGTACCGCGTGGCAGGACCGCGCAATGACTGACAAAATCAAACGGCTTCCAGCCCGCGCCGCCCTTTCATTCCTATTGATTGCAGCCCTATCCGCGGGCGGTCTCGCCAACGCTGCCCCAAGCCCCGCTGCCTCTCCAGCGCCCGCGCCGAAAATGCGGACGATTTGGTCGATCGAAACCTCGGTCGGCCTTGATGCCATCGCCTTCCTGTCGGCGTTGTCGCTCGATCCCTTTTACCGCCAGCATTATGAGAAGGAGACGAGCGGCTTCCTGCCGCGGCTGACCTCTGGCTTCTCGGATCGTGTCGCGTCAATCAAGGATAAAGCCAAGGCGCAGGACATCATGATGTCGCCGATCCTGGACCTTATTCTGTCAGGCGCCCCTCACCGGACCATGGCGGATGTCATCGCCGCATTGGACCATCCCGAGCGAATTCGCGGCGCCTTTGCCCACAGCAGTAATTGGGATGCCAAGGAATGGGACTGGTTTTCGGCCAACGCGCCGCAGCTCGCCGCGCTGCTGCGCGAAATGGACCACGCCGGCTTCACCGATTTCCGCTCGGCTTTGATGGCGCCGATCATGGAAAAAAGATTTCCCGAGGTTAAGGCCTATCTCGCCAAATATGACGTAATTGCCGAGCAGGAAAAGCTGACCGGTCGCACATTCGATCCGACGATCCATGTAATCGGGCTTTATTTCACCAAGCCGCACGGCATCAGAGTTCAAGGCCAGACTTTTCTGATCAGCTTCAGCTACCCGGACGACACGATAGTTTTCGGGGCCGGTCACGAAATGCTGCACCCGCCGATCCCGATGGACGGCGCCCTGGCCAGAAGGTTGATCGCGATCGTGGCGGCGGATCCCGTGCTGAAGCGCGCCATCGCCGAACATGATCGAAGCTTCGGCTACACCACCGCCGAGGGGATGGTGAACGAGGATCTGGTCCAGGCACTCGATCAGATCATCAGCGACAAATTCGGATTGCGCGGCCCGGCGGCCAGGCGGTGGCGCAAGGCAGACGGCGGAATGCACCTCCTTGCGGCGGCGGTTTATCAGATGCTGATGCGCGACGGCTATCCGCTGACCGGAGGGAATTTCGAACTGTGGCTCGATCGGGCGATCGCCGCCGGCCGTTTCGCACCGGGTCCGCTTCACGAAGCGGCCGCGGCGACACTGGGCGTCCCTGCCGACCGGCTCTGGCCACCAGCCTTCTGACGCAGCCGGCGGCGGGAAATCGGCCTTCACGTCCGCTCGTGCTTTCTGGGGCGCCGGCAACGCTCAGGTCGCCATCATCTGAGATGACCGACACTGTGACGCGGCAACGCCACATAGTTCGGCGAAAATCAGACGCTTCGGGCGTGTGCCCTTTCCATCGGCGCGCGAACGTCCTACCTCGCGCGTTTAACCAACGACTCTAGGAGACCATGCTATACCACCGCCCAATCAACGTCGTTCGATGTCCCCGCCGGCCTTTACCGGCCCTCGCTATAACCAGTTCATCAGCGTGCCCAAGGTGCGGGTGATCGACGAAAATGGCGAAAATCTGGGCGTGATGTACACCAAGGAGGCGATCGAGCAGGCCGCGGGCGTCGGCCTAGACCTGGTCGAAATCAGCCCCGGAGCCGATCCGCCCGTCGCCAAGTTCCTCGACATCGGCCGTCACAAATATGAAGCCCAGAAAAAGGCCAACGAGCAGCGCAAGCGCCAGAAGACGCAGGAGATCAAGGAGATCAAGATGCGTCCGAACATCGACATCCACGACTATCAGACCAAGATGAAGAAGGTCTTCGAGTTCCTGGAGGAAGGCGACAAGGTCAAACTCACGCTGCGTTTCCGCGGGCGCGAGATGGCCCACAATCAGCTCGGCATGGCGGTGCTCCAGCGGGTCGCCGAAGACACCGCGGCGGTGGCCAAGATCGAGGCCCATCCGCGCATGGAAGGCCGTCAGATGCTGATGGTCATCAGCCCCAAATAGTCCACCGGGGCCGTCGTACAGGCGGTCAAGTGGGTCAGTCCCTGACCACGAACCTAATTGGCTCGAATTAGGTGCGGATTGCCCTTACGGCATCTGCGCTTTCTTCTTGCTGCACCGCGTCATGTGTCCTTTGGGTCGCAATTCCCGCGATTCCGAGGTCGGAGGACGGGTTTGCTTTCATCGACAGCGCCACTCGATTAATTTCCCCTACACAATGATAAGAAGTCCTTAGGGGGAGAAGAATGATGCGCAAGTCGATTTGGCTGCTTTCCGCCGGCCTCGTTGCACTATCGATGCCGGCCCACGCGCAGGACGCCAGCGGCGGTCAGCCCGCCACTCCCTCCACTCCTTCGCCGACCGAAGCGGCGTCGACCGCGCCCGCGCCGGATGAGGGCGACGTAATCGTCGTCACCGCGCAGGGCCGTCGCCAGGCGCTTCAGGATGTGCCGATCGCGGTCACCGCGGTGACCGCCGAGTCGCTGCAAAATTCGGGCGCGACCGACATTCGTCAGCTCAACCAGCTGGCGCCGTCGCTGCTGGTATCCTCGACCGGGACCGAAGCCAACGGCTCGGCGCGAATTCGCGGCATCGGCACGGTCGGCGACAACCCAGGCCTCGAAAGCTCGGTCGCGGTGTTCATCGACGGCGTGTATCGCTCGCGCTCGGGCATCGGTCTCAACGAGCTGGGGGAAATCGACCGCATCGAGGTGCTCCGCGGTCCGCAGGGCACGCTGTTCGGCCGCAACGCGTCGGCCGGCCTGATTCACATTTTCTCGAAGCGGCCATCGTTCGTCTTCGGCGCTTTTGGCGAAGCGTCGATCGGTAACTACAACTATCGCCGGCTCGATGCCGGGGTGACCGGGCCGATCAGCGATTCGCTGGCGTTCCGGCTTGATGGCGTGTGGGTCAAGCGCGACGGCTTCTACGACGACAATAACAACGACACCGACGTCAACGATCGCAATCGCTACTTCACCCGCGGCCAACTATTGTTTGAGCCCAACGACCAGCTCAGCGTCCGTCTGATCGGCGATTATTCGCACCGCAACGAAAAATGCTGCGGCGCGGTCTATGTCAATAACGAGATCAATTCGAACATCGGCGCGCTTATCGATCCGGCACAGAATAATATTGTCAGGGTGCTGCGCGATCTCGGCCAGAATCTGTCGGCGTTCAACAATCCCTACAGCCGCAACATCTCGGTAACGCCGGGCACCAGCTACAAAGGCAAGACAAGCGACGGAGGTGTTTCACTAGAGGCC
>NZ_JACDDV010000067.1:0-5037 GCF_013816785.1 Sphingomonas sp.
CGGCGACGATCGCCGCCATTCGGGCAAGCTGACCGTCAGCCGCGCTCTGACCGGCGAGGACGACAGCCGCACCCGCAGTCTCGCCGCGCTTCGCCGCGCGCGCGAAAAGGAAAAGCGCGCCCATCAGACGGCCGGGCCGTCGGCGAAACAAGTTCGCGACGTCGTCGTGCCCGAGGCGATCACGCTGCAGGAACTTGCCAATCGCATGGCCGAGCGCGGCGCCGACCTGGTCAAGTCGCTGTTCAAAATGGGCACGGTGGTCACGTTGACCGAGACCATTGACCAGGACACGGCCGAATTGCTGGTCACTGAGTTCGGCCACAACATCAAGCGCGTCAGCGAGAGCGATATAGACATCGATACGTCGGTCGACGTCGACGCCGCCGAGACGCTCGTCTCCCGACCACCCGTGGTCACGATCATGGGCCACGTTGATCATGGCAAGACCTCGCTGCTCGATGCGATCCGCGGCGCCGACGTCCAGTCGAGCGAGGCCGGCGGCATCACCCAACATATCGGCGCCTACCAGGTGGCGTTGCCCGACAAGTCGAAGATCACCTTCCTCGACACACCGGGTCATGAAGCCTTTACCGAGATGCGCCAGCGCGGTGCCAACGTCACCGACATCGTCATTCTGGTGGTGGCGGCCGACGATGGCCTGAAGCCTCAGACGATCGAAGCGATCAATCATACCAAGGCGGCCGGCGTGCCGATGATCGTCGCGATCAACAAGATCGACAAGCCCGGCGCCACGCCGCAAAAGGTGCGTGAGGAGCTGCTCCAGCACGAGATCATCGTCGAGGATATGGGCGGTGAAGTTCAAGACGTCGAAGTATCGGCGCTCAAGAAAACCAACCTCGACAAATTGCTCGAGGCAATCGCGCTACAGGCCGAAATCCTCGAATTGAAAGCCAATCCCGAACGCGCCGCCGAGGCGACCGTGATCGAGGCCAAGCTCGACAAGGGCCGCGGCCCGCTCGCTACCGTGCTGGTCCAGCGCGGAACGCTGCGCGTCGGAGACGTGTTCGTGGCGGGTGCTATCGCGGGCAAGGTCCGCGCGCTGGTCGACGACCATGGCCGACAGGTCAAGGAAGCCGGCCCGTCCTTCCCGGTCGAGGTACTCGGCCTCGCCGCCGTGCCCTCGGCCGGCGATCCGCTGACGGTGGTCGAGAACGAGGCCCGGGCCCGCGAAGTCGCGACCTATCGCCAAAGCGTGCTCGACAAAAAGCGAACCACTTCCGCCCCGGTCAGCCTGGAGAATATGTTCGCCAGCAAATCGTCGAAACTGATCGAATTTCCGATCGTGGTCCGCGGCGACGTGCAGGGCTCGGTTGAAGCGATCGTCAACGCCGTCAACCGCATCTCAACCGATGAGATCAAGGTTCGCGTGCTGTCGTCGGGAGTCGGCGCGATCACCGAGAGCGACGTCACGCTGGCCAGCGCCAGCAATGCGCCGATCATCGGCTTCAACGTCCGCCCCAACGCCAAGGCGCGCGAGGCGGCGGCCCGGACCCAGGTCGAGCTGCGCTACTACGACGTCATCTACCATCTTACCGACTGGATGAAGCTGGCGATGGCGGGCGAGCTCGGGCCGGAAATCATCGAGACGGTCGTTGGCCGCGCCGAAGTCCGCGAGGTGTTCCCGGCCGGCAAGCGCGACAAGGCGGCCGGTTTGCTCGTGTTGGAAGGCGTCATTCGCAAGGGCCTCCACGCCCGCCTCACGCGCGAAGACGTCATCGTGTCAAAGACGACGATTTCCTCGCTACGGCGGTTCAAGGACGATGTGGCGCAGGTCATCGCCGGCCTCGAATGCGGCGTGCTCCTGGCCGATACCAACGACATCAAGGCCGGCGACAACCTCGAAGTGTTCGAAGTCGAGGAACGCGCGCGGACGCTGTGACACAGGCGGAAGGGTGAGGGCCTGTCATGCGAAAAGTCGAAACCGCCGAGGGCCGGTCGGTCCGCCTGCTTCGCGTCGGCGAGCAGGTGCGCCATGTGCTAAGCGAAGTGCTGCAGCGCGGCGACGTCCATGACGCGACGCTCGAGAACCACCTCGTCAGCGTGACTGAAGTGCGGATGTCGCCCGACCTGCGCCACGCGACCGTGTTCGTTAAGCCGTTGCTGGGCCAGGACGAGGAGGTTGTGCTCAAAGCGCTGCGCACCAACATCGCCTACCTCCAAAGCGAGGTAGCCCGGCGGGTCAACACCAAATACGCCGCCAAGCTCAAGTTCCTGGCGGACCAAAGCTTCGACGAAGGCGGTAGGATCGACGCTATCCTGCGTTCGGGTCACGTCGCACAGGACCTGGAGGAAGAATGAGCGAACTGGCTGCCCCGATGGCCGGCGAAGGGGTCCGCGCCGAACCGATGGCTGAAGGGCACCGCGCCGCGCTCAAGGCGGCCTGCGCCGAAGATCCGGACATCTGGACGATCTATCCAAGCGACTTCGGCCCGGGCGGGTTCGATGCCAGTTTCGACCGGATCATGGGGCTGCCGTGGATGCGGTTTATGATCTACGACGATGCGGATGAGTTGGTGGGAATGAGCAGTTTCCTCAATATTGCCGAAGACGTGCAGACTCTCGAGATCGGCGCGACTTATTACCGCCCGCACTTTCGCGGCACTGGCATCAACCGCCGCGTCAAGGCGATGATGATGGCCCGCGCCATCAACGCCGGTTACCGACGCATCGAGTTTCGCGTCGATGCCCGCAATCAGCGTAGCCAGGCCGCCATGACTAAGCTCGGCGCGGTGCGCGAAGGTGTCCTGCGCGCCGACCGCATCACCTGGAACGGCCACGTCCGCGACACGGTGCTGTTTTCGATCCTCAAGGACGAATGGCCCGGCTGACGTTAAGATTGTTGACGATGTCAACTAAACGCACTAACGCCGCACTATGGATATCGACGCTCCCTCGCTCGCTGCAACAACCGCGTCGCTGCGCCGCTTCAACCGCTTTTTCACCCGCCGCACCGGCCTGCTCGAGCCACGCTACCAGGGCTCGCCGCTGTCGCTGGTAGAAGCGAGGGTGTTGTACGAAATCGCCACCGGCCAGCCCGTCCTCGCCCGGACCATCAAGGACAAGCTCGGGCTCGATCCCGGCTATCTTAGCCGCATCGTCAGCCGTTTCGACCGGCTCGACTGGATCGAACGCGATGTTGGTAGCGATGCGCGCCAGCGGCCGATCCGACTGACCGGGGCAGGTCGTGCAACCTTCGAGGCACTTGACCGCATTACCCACGACAGCACCGCCGGACTGGTCCAGCATCTCGACACCGACCAGCGCCGGCTGCTCACCGCTTCGTTCGCTGCCGCTGAGCACTTGATGGGTGGGGCCGATGCGTCGCAGGTCGGGCTTCGCACCTTCCGCGCCGGCGACATGGGACTGATCACCTCTCGCCAGGCGATCCTCTATGCCGAATATTATGGCTGGGGGGTCGGGATGGAGGCCTTGATCGGCGAGGTCACAACAGGCTTCCTGCGCAACTTCCGGCCGGGCCGGGAACAATGCTGGATCGCCGAGCAGGACGGCCGGATGCTCGGATCGGTGTTCCTCGTCGCTGACAGTCCGGACATCGCCCGCCTCCGACTTCTCTATGTCGAAGCGGAAGCGCGCGGGCTCGGCATCGGCCGACTGCTGGTCGACCAATGCATCGACTTCGCCCGATCCGCCGGCTACCGCGACCTTGTTCTATGGACCCACACCGTCCTCACCAGCGCCCGCAAAATCTATGCAGCTTCCGGGTTCGAGATGGTCTCGGTTGAAAGTCACGATGAGTTCGGCAAGCCCGAGCAGGGCGAGAATTGGCGGCTTATCCTTTAACTGCCCGTGGCCATTCACCGAAGCTGGACGAGCGGTTGGCGATGATCTCATTAGTCCGCTAGCGTGGCCGGGAATCATGCGTTCCTTCATCTTCTTCACCGCGCTCATCGCCTCCCCCGCAACGGCCATGCCCCTCACGGTCAGGACCGGCGAGAGCGTCATCTTCGTCATCGACCATGGCCAGCCGGCCCGCGCTCGTCGCGTGGCCCCCGCCACGAAGCCGAAACCCGGCGAGGTGCTGGTCATAGTCCGCGCAATGCTCGGCACGACCATGTCGATCACCAGCAATAACCAGCTAGCCTACACCTATCGGGCTGAATTGATCGGCGGAGCCAAACCCGTCGCGACGCGCAGTTGCACCTTGCCGGCCAACGCTGTGCTGTCGTTCGAATCCTGGCCGCAAAAGGCGGCGGCCGTCCGTCTTAGCAATTTCAAGCCCGCCGCATCCGCCGGCAGCTGCCCCTAGCGCCGATGGCCAAGCTCTATTTCTATTATGCGGCGATGAATGCCGGCAAATCGACCACGCTGCTCCAGGCCGACTATAATTATCGCGAGCGCGGGATGGATACGATGCTGTGGACCGCCGCGTTCGATCATCGATCGGGCGCGGGGACGATCGGATCGCGGATCGCGCTGTCGGCGCCTGCGCATCTCTATTCGGACAAGATCGATCTGTTCGACGCGATCATCCATGAACTGCTCAAGCGCAAACTCGATTGCATCCTGGTCGACGAGGCTCAGTTTCTGGCCCGCGACCATGTGCTCCAACTGTGCCGCATCACCGACGAGCTCAAGATCCCGGTGTTGTGCTATGGCTTGCGCACCGACTTCCAGGGCAATCTATTCCCCGGATCGGCGGCCCTGCTCGCGCTGGCCGATAGCCTGACCGAATTGAAGGCGGTGTGCGAATGCGGGCGCAAGGCGACCATGAACCTGCGCGTCGATGTCGAAGGGCGTGCCGTTGCGGCCGGCGCCCAGACCGAAATTGGCGGCAACGACCGCTATGTCGCGCTGTGCCGGCGTCATTTCTTCGAGCGTCTGCGCGAGGGCGAGGCCCGGCAGCTGGCGCTAAACATTCCGCGCTAGAGCCTGATCGCGGCTCACTCGTCATCGTCATCGTCGACAATCAGTCCGGGGACGTCACGGTCCGGCAGATAGCGCCACATCATTAGGATGTTCGTGGCCGCCGCCGCAAGTTGAAGCATGCCCGCCGCG
>NZ_JACDDV010000067.1:5047-9453 GCF_013816785.1 Sphingomonas sp.
GCACCGCCAAAATGATAGCGGCGGCGCCCGTCCCTAAGGCGAAGATCAGGAAGCCGGCGAAGCGGTGCGGCAGATAAGGTTCGATGCGGTTAGTCCAGTTCAGCCCGCGGCTGGTGCGCGCGGCGAAATTGCCGATCGGCCCGAACACCGCCAGCGCGACCTTGGTCAGCCGGTAGGTCAGCAGGCGCCGGCCGCCGATGGCGCTGTTGCGCGCCACCTCGGCGAATTCGAGGGGTTGGTCCATCGGATGGGTCGGGACATGCGCCGGCTTGGGCCACCAGCGAATGATAACCAGCGCGATCCATTCGCGCGCGCCGAATGCCAGGCCGATGCCAATCGCGCCCAGCCCGGCCGCCCATCCCGCCGCGATGGCGAACAGGCCTCCGCCTGCGAGCGCCAGGCGGAAATAGGGGGAATCGGTGCGAATGTCCGAATAGCGCAGCGCGCGGGCCGGCAGTCCGATCGCGATCAACGGCAGAAATACGGCGACGTCGCGCTGCCCGATCGATTGGAGGGCCGCGTAGAGCAGGGCAACAATCACCAAGCCTAGCAACAGTGAGACGATCTGCAGGGTGAAAGCGAAATTCCGCGCTTGCCGCCGAATGTCGCGCGGTGCGCCGACCCGTGCCTTGAGCGAGCTTGCGGTCGACAGCCTGACCAGCAAGGGCACCGCGCGCATCGCCACCGTCGCGGCAAACAGTCGAGCCGTATCGGCATGACCGATGGCAAGCACGATTATCGCCCATAAGGCGATGGTCATCGCTTGCGGAACATATTCACGGAACGTCAGCCGCGCCACCTGCCGGCGGCTCGGCACGCTCCGCCCCGGCTTGGACAATTTTTCCAGGGCGCGCTTCAAGGGTCCGGACACGGCCGGCTTATGGTCAATGCACCCCGCCTTGTCTATCGCGCGGCCCATGACGCTTCATGGCTGGATCATCCTCGACAAGCCGATCGGACTCGGCTCGACCCAGGCGGTCGGCGCGGTCAAGCGCGCGCTGCGCGAGGCAGGCGAGCCCAAGACCAAGGTCGGGCATGGCGGGACGCTCGACCCGTTGGCCTCCGGCGTGCTCCCGATCGCGCTCGGCGAAGCGACCAAGCTTGCCGGACGAATGCTCGACGCCACCAAGGCCTACGAGTTCACGGTGTCGTTAGGCGAGCAGACCGATACGCTCGACCTGGAAGGTCAGGTCATTGCGACCAGCGATGTCCGGCCGACGCTCGCCGAGATGGAGGCGGTCCTGCCGCGCTTCACCGGCCCGATCGAGCAGGTGCCGCCGGCCTATTCGGCCCTCAAGGTCGATGGCGAGAGGGCCTACGATTTGGCGCGAAAGGGCGAGGTGGTCGAGTTAGCGAGCCGAGCGATCACTGTTCACTCCCTTGTTCTCGTTGACTACGTCGGTGACATCGCGACCTTCTCCGCTGCGGTCTCGAAGGGCACCTACATCCGCTCGCTCGCGCGCGACATTGCGCTGGCATTGAACACGGTCGGCCACGTGTCCCTGTTAAGGAGAACGCGCGCCGGCCCGTTTGGGCTGGAACAGGCGATTTTGCTGGACTTTCTGCATGATGCCGTTAAGGCGCGCGCACTGACGAGGGTGGTTCTCCCGCTCGACGCGGGGCTGGACGACATCCCGGCCCTCCCCGTCACTCCCGAAGAAGCGCAGCTGCTCCGTCAAGGACAACGGCTTGTCGGGAACCCCGCGGCGCCGGGCCTCTACCTTGCGAAGGACGAACATCGTCCAGTCGCGCTGGTCGAGATTTCGGCCGGCGACGTCAAGGTCGTGCGCGGGTTCAACATTTAAGAAACAAGGAGTGCATGATGTCGATTACCGCTGACGACAAGCAGAAGCTGATCAAGGAACATGGCCGCGACGAGGGTGACACTGGTTCGCCCGAAGTGCAGGTCGCTATCCTGACCAGCCGAATCAACACGCTGACCGCCCATTTCAAGGCCCACGCCAAGGATAATCACTCGCGCCGTGGCCTGCTTATGATGGTCAACAAGCGCCGTTCGCTACTCGATTATCTGAAGCGCGAAGATACCACGCGCTACAGCGATCTGATCGGCAAGCTAGGCCTTCGCAAATAATCCAAGGGCACCTTCGCGGCGCCCGTTCACTTTTTTGGGGCTCCCCGCATTCCGGCGGTTGGGCCCCTGGGGCCATATCGGGCCCCGCACCGCTCGCAGACCGGTTTTGTCTGCGAGGGGTCCGACGAAAATAGTACTTTCGTGGGGTCTCACTAGACGCCCCGCCGGCATCCGGCCCGCGGGAAAAGGAAAAAATATGTTCGATATCAAAACCGTAGAAATCGACCTCGGCGGCAAGACGCTGAAGCTCGAAACCGGTCGCGTTGCGCGCCAGGCCAATGGCTCGGTCCTCGCGACCATCGGCGAAACCGTCGTCTTGTGCGCCGTAACTGCCGCCAAGAGCGTCAAGCCGGGACAGGACTTCTTCCCCCTGACCGTCCATTACCAGGAAAAATTCTCCGCCGCTGGGCGCATTCCGGGTGGCTTCTTCAAGCGCGAGCGCGGCGCGACCGAAAAGGAAACGCTGACCAGCCGCCTGATCGACCGTCCGATCCGCCCGCTATTCCCGGAAGGCTTCTACAATGAAGTCCTCGTGATCGCGCAGGTCCTGTCTTACGACGGTGAGAATGAGCCCGACATCGTCGCGATGTGCGCCGCGTCGGCGGCCCTCACCCTGTCCGGCGTGCCGTTCATGGGCCCGATTGGCGGCGCTCGCGTCGGGTATATCGACGGCGAGTATATCCTCAATCCGACCAATACGCAGGTCGCGGAGGGTGAACTCGACCTGGTCGTCGCCGGCACGCTCGACGCTGTTATGATGGTCGAATCCGAAGCCAAGGAACTCAGCGAAGACGTGATGCTCGGCGCGGTGATGTTCGCCCACGCCGCCTCGAAAAAGGTGTGCGAAGGGATCATCAAGCTGGCCGAAAAGGCCGCCAAGGACCCGTGGGAGCTGGCCACCAGCGACGCCAAGAAGGCGGCCAAGGCCAAACTCAAGGATATCGTCGGCAAGGACATCGACGCCGCCTACCGCCTGACCGACAAGTCGGCGCGCTCGGCAGCGCTGACGGTGGTCCGCGACAAGGCCAAGTTAGCCTTCGCCGACGCCGACGCACAGGAGCAGATGAGCGCATCGAAAGCGGTCAAGAGCCTCGAGGCCGACATCGTCCGCACCGCGATCCTCAAGGAAGGCCGCCGCATCGACGGCCGCGACACCAAGACGGTGCGCCCGATCGAATCGATGGTCGGCTTTCTCCCCCGCGCCCATGGTTCGGCGCTGTTCACCCGCGGCGAGACTCAGTCGATCGTCACCACGACGCTGGGCACCAAGGACAGCGAGCAGATGATCGACGGGCTCGAGGGCCTGTCCTACTCGCGCTTCATGCTCCACTATAACTTCCCGCCTTACTCAGTCGGCGAAGTCGGCCGCTTCGGCGCCCCGAGCCGGCGCGAGACCGGCCACGGCAAGCTCGCCTGGCGCGCGCTGCACCCAGTGCTGCCGTCGAACGAGGAATTCCCCTACACGATCCGCGTATTGTCGGACATCACCGAGAGCAATGGCTCCTCGTCGATGGCGACGGTTTGCGGCGGCAGCCTGGCGATGATGGACGCGGGCGTTCCGCTCAAGCGCCCAGTCGCGGGCATCGCGATGGGCCTGATCCTGGAGGGCAAGGACTTTGCCGTCCTGTCGGACATTCTTGGTGACGAAGATCACCTCGGCGACATGGACTTCAAGGTCGCCGGGACCGAAGCGGGCATCACCAGCCTTCAGATGGATATCAAGGTTGCCGGCATCACCGAGGAGATTATGAAGGTCGCACTCGCCCAGGCGAAGGACGGCCGCGAACATATTCTCGGTGAAATGGCCAAGGCACTCGACCATACGCGGACCGAATTGTCGGCGCACGCACCGCGGATCGAGACGATGTCGGTGCCCAAGGACAAGATCCGCGAGATCATCGGCACCGGCGGCAAGGTCATTCGCGAAATCGTCGCGACTACCGGCGCCAAGGTCGACATCGACGACGAGGGCGTGATCAAGATCTCGTCGTCCGACGTCGCCCAGATCGAGGCCGCTCGCCAGTGGATCCACGGCATCGTCGCCGAGCCCGAGCCCGGCACGATCTACACCGGCAAGGTCGCCAACATCGTCGATTTCGGCGCGTTCGTGACCTTCATGCCCGGCAAGGACGGGCTGGTTCATGTCTCTGAAATTCGCAACGAACGGGTCGAGAATGTCCGCGACGTGCTGAGCGAGGGCCAGGAGGTCAAGGTCAAGCTGCTCGAAGTCGACCAGCGCGGCAAGGTTCGCCTGTCGATGCGCGTCGTCGACCAGGAAACCGGCGCCGAGCTAGAAGACACGAGGCCCCCGCGC
>NZ_JACDDV010000068.1 GCF_013816785.1 Sphingomonas sp.
GCTAGGAGAGAGGTGGTCATATCTGTGACTTTCCTGTTGAAGTTCTGACGGTTCAAAAAAGTGCTAAGGTTACTCGGCGGGGAGCACCCACTTCACGCGTTGACTGAAGGTGTCCGAAATCGGATTCCCGACTGATCCTTGGCCGGCGTGAACCGCGCACGCCGACGAAAAATGCTGCACGTCGTCGAATCAAGCGCGGTTGAGCCCGAAGATTGAGTCACCGAACAATCCGACACCCGGCCATCCGGACCGATCGACAAGCGGACCGCAGTCGTGCCCTGCTCCTCGCTGCGAATCGCCGACTGCGGATAATCGTCATCGCTAATCAGCGCTAGCAGGCTACCCTTCGCGGCGGCTGCCTGCGACACCCTAGGCGGCGGCGGGGCCGCTGGAGCCGGGGGAGCCGGTCGGTAAACCGGCGTGATCGGCGGTGGCGGGCTGATTACCGGCGTGGTCGTGATCGGCGGCGACGGCAAGTCCATCCGCACCAGCGGCGGCGGCGCGGACACCTCGGGCGGCGGCGGCGTTTCCATCTTTTCCGGCGGAGGCGGCTCGTCGGGCGGGGGCGGGGGCTCTTCCTCGACGTCGAACGTCTTCACATTCTCGGCGGCCTGCTTGACCACATTATAGGCAAGCCCCGTGACCAGCGCGTAGCCGAGCACGGCGTGAATGAGCGCTACGATGATGATCGCAACCGTGCGGTTGGAGCTCATCTGTTTGCGATTGGCGTAGGACATTAAGCCGCAAATCTCCTCGTCAACGTTGTCGGATCCACGACAATTTCAATCGGCGAAACCGCACGATCGACCCTGTCTCGGAACCGCCGATGTACTAACATATCATCGGGCAATACCGTGCACCCTTAATGAAGCGTCAAGTGCCGCGCAACGGATTTTGTTCCGATTGCGGCACGTCTTCTGCCGAATCGGGGCGGAAACGGGCAAAATCTACGGAGCTTGACCGGTAAAGGATGCGATTTCGACACCCACCCCGGCAGCGTCGGCGTAGACATCGGGCTTGACGCTTTTGACGCGCAGCGCCTTGACCCCGCGGCGTCCCGCCACCCGGTCGAAGATCGCGTGGACCAACGTTTCCTGCAAATTGTAGCGGCCAGTCCGGGCGAGGCGGACAATTTCGCTGCGCAGAAAATCATAATTCCACGCCAGGCCGGGGTCGTCGTCGCGCGGCGGCGCCGACTCGTCGAGCCACAGCTCGACGCTGATCAGTAACCGCTGCGGCGCGCCAACCTCATGGTCGTGAAAGCCAATGTCGGTCATCACCTCGAGCGAATCGAGCAGGATCCGGCTTTGCCTCACCTTAAGATGCTCCGGCACCATGCCGATCAAATTGATCGCGGGCTCGCTCATTTCGTCTCCAAATATTGCACATCGCGCGCCAGCGCCATGAAGCGCTGGCCGCCATCGAGCCCGATCGTCTGGCCGGTCATTCCGTGCGAATCAATCAGGAAGCGCAACGCCCCGACGACATCGTCGATCTCAATCCCGTAGCCCAGCGGATTGAGCGCGTGCACCGCCTCGAAATTGCTCTCCCGCTGGTCGCCCGACGGCAGCATCAGCGCCGGCGCGATCGCGTTGACACGGATGCCCTTGCCCGCCAGCGCCCGCGCCGCCAGCTCGGTCAAGCCGGCCAGCGCATATTTGGACAATGTATAGCTCAGGAAATCGGCGTTGGGTGCGGCCAGCTTGGCGTCGGTCAAATTGACCACCAGCGCCGCACCGCCGCGGTGTCGCCGCGCCATCTCATCGATCAGCAGCATCGGCGCGCGCGCATTGACCGCCATATGCGCGGAAAACTCGGCGGCGCTTGCCGCGCCGAACCGGTCCTCGGCGAAGCGCGCGGCATTATTGACCAGCAGCCGCACCGGTCCCGGCGCCGCCGCGAAGATCGTCGCGGCGCAGTCCGCGTCGGCCAGGTCGCAAACAGCCCGCTCCGCGCCCTCCGGCACCGAATCACCATCGTGATGGACATGCGCCACCACCGTCCAGCTGTCGTCGATCAGCGCCCGAACCAGCGCCGCGCCGACCCGCTTGCCGCCTCCGGTAACGATTGCGATTTTCGGCTCAGTCATTGCGAGGAACGCAGTGACGAAGCAATCCAACCGGCGCAAGACTGGATTGCTTCGCTTGCGCTCGCAATGACGACCGACTTAAAGCCCCGGCGATGCCCGAACGCCGCCTCCCGATCGAAGCGCAAGGCGCCAGCCTCGCCGATCTCGCCGCGGCGATCGAGGCGCGCGGCGGGCCGCCGCCGGTCGACCGCTGGAATCCGCAACATTGCGGCGACAGCGAAATGCGCATCGCCCGCGATGGCCGCTGGTATCATCAAGGCGCGCCGATCGACCGCCCGGCGATGGTCCGCCTCTTTTCGACCGTGCTGCGCCGCGAACCCGACGGCAGCCACGTCCTCGTCACGCCGGTCGAAAAACTGACGATCGAGGTTGAGGCGACCGCCTTCCGCGCCACGCAGATGACCATCGAGGGCGAAGGCGAATCCCGCCGCATCGGATTGACCCTCGACAGCGGCGACGGGCTGATCGTCGGGTCCGATCACCCGCTGACAGTCCTCGAGACAGCCGATGGACCTTCGCCACGAGTCGCGGTCCGTTTCGGGCTTGAGGCCGAACTATCCCGGCCGCTCTATTACGAGCTAGCCGAGATTGCGCTGGCCGAAGCCCACGACCCGCCGGGCGTCTGGTCCGATGGCCGCTTCTTCCCACTGATTCCATGACTCTCGTCGACCGCATCGCCGCCGCGCTCGCCGCCGCATCGCCCACCGGCCTTCTCCCCGGCGACCTTATCGAAGGCCATGACGACGAGCCGCATGCCGCCGCGGTCCTCGTCGCGATCACGGACCGCACCACGCCCGGCGTGATCCTCACCCTCCGCCGCGAGCATCTGCGCACCCACGCCGGCCAAGTCGCCTTCCCCGGCGGGCGCATCGCCCATGGCGAGGACGCCCGCGCCGCCGCCCTGCGCGAGGCTCAGGAAGAGCTCGGGCTCGACCCGACACAAGTCCGCATCCTCGGGCTTGCCGACCCCTACCGCACGGTCACCGGTTATGACGTCACTCCCGTCGTCGGCTTGATTCCGCCCGACCTCCCGCTCGTCGCCAACCCGGAAGAAGTCGCCGACTGGTTCGAGGCCCCGCTTGATTTTGTCCTTGATCCCATCAACCAGCGACGAATGACCGCCGACTTTCAGGGCCGCGAGCGCCATTATTACCGGATCGACTGGAACGGCCGTCCGATCTGGGGCGCGACCGCGGCGATGCTGGTCAATCTGACGCGGCGCCTCGCATGAGCGTCGATCCGGCCGCCTGGCTCGACCGGCCGGGGATCAAGCGCCTGTTAAAAGCGCTCGACGCCAGCCACGGCCATGCCCGCTTCGTCGGCGGCGCGGTGCGCGACCTGCTGCTCGGCGAAGTGCCCGGCGATCTGGACCTGGCCACCACTTTTTCGCCCGACGACGTCGTCGCGCGCCTTGAGGCCGCCGGGATAAAAGCTGTTCCGACTGGGATCGAGCACGGCACCGTCACCGCCGTCGCCTCGGCCACCGTGGTAGAAGTCACCACGCTCCGCGCCGACCTCGCCACTGACGGCCGCCGCGCCACCGTCGCTTTCACCGACGATTGGGAGTGCGACGCCGCGCGCCGCGACTTCACCATCAACGCGCTCTATGCCGACCCCTTCAGCGGCGAGCTGTTCGACTATTTCGGCGGCTTGGGCGATCTGAAGGCGCGCACCGTCCGCTTTATCGGAGAGCCGCTCCAGCGCATCGCAGAGGATCATTTGCGCATCCTCCGCTATTTCCGCTTTCACGCCGGCTATGGTCATGGCAATCCCGACCCCGCCGCGCTCGATGCGTGCACCGCCCGCGCCAATGATTTGATGGCCCTGTCGCGCGAGCGGATCGCCGACGAATTGCTCAAGTTGCTCGCCCTTCCCGACCCAACCCTCACCGTCCGCCTGATGATCGAGCGCGGCATTTTCGCCCCCGTCCTGCCCGAGATCAGCGACCCCGCCCGCCTCGCTTCGCTGGTCGAGGCCGAACGCGCGGCAAGGATCGCCCCGGACCCCTTGCGTCGCCTAGCCGCCCTGCTCCCCGCCGACCCGCCTCAGGCCGAGAAAATCGCCGCCCGGCTCAAGCTTTCGAATAAGGCCAAAAAGCGCCTCGCCCTTGCCGCCGACCCCTCACTCGGCCGCAACCCAAAATCGCTGGCCTACCGCATCGGCCCGCCCAGCGCCGCCGACCGCCTCCTCCTCGCGGGCCAGCCGAGCGAAGCGGCAAGCATCGCCACCTGGACCCCGCCCCGCCTGCCGCTAACCGGCGGCCAGCTCATAGCCCGCGGCGTCCCCCAAGGCCCGGAAGTCGCCCGCATACTCCGCGCGATAGAGGACGCATGGGAAGAGGCGGGCTTTCCGAAAGTCGAGAAGTTCGACGCGCTGGTCGCGGCGGCCCTCGCGTAACGAAAGTTTAGGATTGAAAGCCCCGAAGATCCGCGATGGGTGGAAAGCGGACGTTAGTGTCTGCCTGTTCTCGGCTAGCGCCCCATGACTGCACGGACGAAGAACAGAGGCCACGCGAACGTTGAAGTTGCTGACACGCCGAGCACGCATACGTGCCGACCGGCGATGCTGACACGTCGGCATGCGAACGCTGGAGTAGGCTGGGACAGCAACACGTTATCGGGTCCGAAGCTACCTAACGTCGTACCCTCGCCGAATGAAACGCACCTCACTACTACTTTATGCGGCCGCCACGTTCCTAGTTTTCGTGGATTGCTGCACCGTCATCTATTGTTGGCATCGATGGATGCGGCCAATCCGCTTTTCAACGTGATCCGCCTGCATTCAGCTAATTGTAAGCCGACGGCAGCTTTAGGATCTGGCATGAGACCATTTCTTTTGATTGCGCCCCTGCTCCTCGCCGGTTGCGCCACGCCCGTTGCTCAGCCGGTCGCGAGCACCGACCTCGGTCGCGCTCCGCCTTTGATTGCATCGGGGCCGCTCCACGGGACCGTTGCCACGGACCGCACGATGCCCTCCGCTGCGCCGCCCCCCACTGTGCCGCCGCCGCCGCCGCCGCAACCGCAACCTGCCTCGAAGGTAAAGCAACATCCGCCGCTGCCTCCAGCTACACCGGCTGAGCTTGCCATCGCCAAGAGCAATCGGGCGTTCGCTGTCTCGCTCTATCGGCAACTTGCAACCAAGCCGGGAAACGTCTTCATCTCGCCGATCAGCATCGCCGGCGCGTTCGGCCCCGTTGCGGCCGGCGCCCGGGGCCAAACCCGCGCGGAGATCGGCAAGGTGCTGCACTTCCCGGCGGATGACAAGGTGCTGAGTGCGAGCCTCGGGGGCATCCTGCGCACTTTGGAAAGTGACGGTGAGGGGCACCAGGTGAACATCGCCAATGCCCTGTGGCCGGGGACGCGTTTTCCGATTGAGCCGAACTTCATCGAACTGGCGAAGCGCAGCTACGATGCCGATGTCGAGGCACTCGACTTCGCGGACTCGGCGACCGCTGCTGCCCGGATCAACAACTGGGTCGACCGCAAGACCAACAGCCGCATCCCGCAGCTTTTCGAACCGGATGCGTTCGACGTTGATACGGCCCTCGTGATCACCAACGCAGTCTATTTTCTTGGCGAATGGCAAGAGTCGTTCGACCCTCGTTGGACAAAGCTCCAGCCTTTCTATCTGGCCGATGGGACGACACGCAATGTGCCGATGATGTCGGCTGGAGGTATGCGTGCAATTTATTTGGGAGCCGGAGAGGTTCACCCGCCCGCGGACGCGGTCGAACTTCTTGAACTTCCGTACAAGGGCGACCGGCTGAGCATGGTCGTCATCCTGCCCCAAACGCGAGACGGGCTCCCCGCGGTCGAAGCGGGGCTCAGCGCCGCCAAGCTCGACAAGTGGCTTGAGAGCATCGATTCCGCCAAGCCTTACCCGCAGGACGAGCTTCAGCTGCCCAGGATGCAGTTCGAGAGCAAATATGAACTCGTGAATCCCTTGAAGGCGCTGGGGATGAGGGCCGCGTTTGATGCCGCCAATTTCAGAGGTATTTCCAAAATTCCATTGTTCATCGACGCTGTCGTGCACAAGACCTTCCTCAAGGTGGACGAGAAGGGGACGGAAGCGGCGGCCGCAACGGGCATCGTAATTAGTGGAGAACGCGACCATTGGGAGTTCCGCGCAAATCACCCGTTCCTGTTCCTGATCCGCGACAAGCAAACCGGCGCGATCCTGTTCCTCGGCCGCTTTGCCGGGCCTTGATCGACGGGCTTTGCTCTGGCGCATTTTCGTCGGCGCAGCATGACACAGCAATGAGCCTGCAGGACAGGTGGAATATCGGCTGCGGCCAATTCGCGTTTCAAAGTGATCCGCCTGCATTCATCTAACCGTAAGGCGACGGCAGCTTTACCCCAACTCGTCGCTGTCGTTCCACCTCGCCCACCTCACCCGCGCCGGCCTGATCGAGCAACGACGCGACGGCCGCTGGCTGATCTATACCGCTCGCTATGACGCGATGAACGGCCTCGTCGCATATCTCATGGAAAATTGCTGCGGGGGAGCCGACTGCGCGCCCGCCGCCGTCATCAAGAAAAAGAAAACCGCGTGAAGCGCCTGCGTTCGCACCGCGGACAGGGCGCCCGCGGATGAATAATCCGCAGCACCTCGCCCGCCGCCTCGCCGCCGAGGCGGTCGGCAGCTTCTTCCTGTTTGCCGCCGTCATCGGCTCCGGCGTGATGGCGGAAGCCCTCGCCGGTGGGAACGTCGCGGTCACGTTGCTCGCCAACACGCTCGCGACCGGTGCGATGCTGTTCGTCCTGATCGCCATGTTCGGCCCGATCTCCGGCGCGCATTTAAATCCCGCGGTGACGCTGGTTATGGCCGCCCGCCACGACCTCGCGTGGCGCGTTGCGGCGGCCTGCTCGGCGCGTGGGCGGCGCACCTGATGTTCGATCTGCCCATCCTGCAAGTCTCGCTGAAATCGCGCACCGGCATCGGTCAGTGGACCGGCGAAGCGGTCGCCACCTTCGGCTTGATCCTGACAATACTCGGCACGGCGCGCCACCGCCCCGGCGTGCTCCCGGCCTCGGTCGCGCTCTACATCACCGCCGCTTACTGGTTCACCTCTTCGCCAGCTTCGCCAACCCCGCCATCACCATCGCCCGCAGCCTCACCAACAGCTTCGCCGGCATCGCCCCCGCCGACGTCCCGCTATTCATCGTCGCGCAATTGGTCGGAGCACTCGTCGGTTTGATCGTGGGGCGGACGCTGTTCGGTCAGGCTGAACCCTCAGGCAGTTAACTCTTTCGCCGGCTCTTCCAATATTCGAGAGCGGAGTCGGCCTGGAGCGGTTTGGCGAAGTAGAATCCCTGACCGCTCGAGCAGCCAAGCGCCGCCAGCGTCGTCGCCAGCTCGACCGTTTCGATTCCTTCCGCCGTCGTCGACATGCCGAGCGCATCGGCGAGGCTGAGGACCGCGCGGACGATCGCCACGCTGTCGGGATCGCGCATCATTCCGGAGACGAAGCTGCGGTCGATCTTGAGCACATCGATCGGTAGCTTCTGGAGGTAGGCGAGGCTCGAATAGCCAGTGCCGAAATCGTCCATCGCGACGGTCGCGTTGAGTGCCTTCAACGCCTCGAATACACGGGTCGCGCGGCCCGGATCCTGGACGATCGAACTCTCGGTCAATTCCAGCGTCAGCCGCTCGCCCTTGAGACCGCTCGATCGAAGCGCGTCCGACACGATATCGGCGATATCGTCTCGCGCCACCTGGATCGCCGACAGGTTGACCGCGACATAGCACGGCAGTTCGTGACCGGTTTGGCGATCCCAATCGGCCATCGTCTGCGTCGCCTTGTCCATCGCCCAGCGGCCGAGTTGCAGGATCAGCCCGCTTTCCTCGGCGACCGGGATGAACTCGCTGGGTGAAATCTCGCCGCGGTCGTCGTGGGTCCAGCGCGCCAGCGCCTCGAACCCGGCAACCTCGCCCGACTTCAGGTCGATCAGCGGCTGGTAGAACAGCTTCAACTGGTCCTTGTCGAGCGCGCGGCGAAGCTCGGTCTCGATCGAGAAGCGGCGCCGCGCGGCGCTTGCTTCCTTGGGCTCATAGACTTGCGGTTTGCCAATCGCCTTGGCCTGTTTGACCGCGAATTGCGCGTTGCGGAACAGCTCCTCGGGGTCCTGAGCGGCGTGCATCAACGCGACCCCGATCGCACATTCGACCTTGATCTCGAGGTCGGAAATCTTGAACGGCGCCGACATTACATCCTGGATTCGCTCGGCCGCCTTCAGCGCATCGGCGACGCCGCGGCGCAGCGACACTAGCACGCCAAATTCATTGCCGCCGGTGCGCGCCAGCACGTCGCCCCCGCGAAGGCCCGAAATCAGCCGCCGCGCAAAGGTGATCAGGAGCTCGTCGCCGGCGAGGCTGCCCATGCTCTCGTTGATCCGCGAAAACCGCAGCACATCGACCACCAGCACTGCATGCTCGAGGTCGCGTGCGACCTTTTCGCCGGCAATCTCGATGGTCTCGGTGAACGACAACCGGTTGGGCAGGCCGGTCAGGCTGTCGCGCAACATTTCGGCGCGCAGATTATTCTCGGCGCGCACTTCGACGGTGCGATCCACGACGCACAGCAGACAGCGGGCGTGCCCGGCCTTGCCGGCAAGCGGCGACAATTTGAGTTTCAGGAAGTGCCGGGTGACGCCCTCGCCATCGGCAAATTCCGTCTCATCCGGGGCACTGCCCGGGTTCGCTAGATATGCACGCGTGAACAGTCCGCCGGGTCCCTCGGCATAGCGCTTGAATGTTTCCACGACCGACTCGGACGCGCCGTGGCTGCCAGCCAGCTCGAGGAACTTGGCGTTGGTGGCCTCGACCGACAGCGTGCCGTCCTTCAGGCAAAAGATCGCGGCCGCGATCGGCAGGGCAAACAGCAGACCGAGATCGTCCGCGGCCACGACGGGCGGAGCGGCGCGGGATTTGTCCGCGCGCCGCGGCCCGGTGGCAATCGACGTTCGGTTGGATGCGGCCTGCATGCCCGCGCCTATGCGCGACAAGGAGTTAATTCGAAGTATCTTTCGGGCGGCCCGGCCCGCGAGTTAACGGGGGCTTCGAGGCGCTTAGCCGAAGCGGTTATTGAGCGGGAAGCCGATCGGCGGCATCCGGCCGGCGGCACCGCGCGCGGCGCGCCACGGCGTGAGGTCGCTTTCGGTTCGCACGCGCCCGCGCTCGCCGCCAAGCGTCCAGCTGAGCCCGTCGGACAAGCGCAGCGCCACCGCGTCGCTGAGCCCGCCGTCGCGATAGCGCTGCAAGGTCACGCCCTGGCCGCGGCCAAGCTCGGGCAATTCGGCCAGCGGAAACACCAGCAGCTTGCGGTTCTCGCCGATCACCGCGACCCCGTCGG
>NZ_JACDDV010000007.1 GCF_013816785.1 Sphingomonas sp.
GCCCTGGGCAGCCGGTTGCTGTTCGAACCGGAACTGGGCGTAGGAATGCGCCTGGCGCCTCGACTGACAGCCGAGGCCAGCCTCGTGCATTTGAGCCATGGGCAGCTGTTCGGCGGGCAGAACCCCGGCATCGACAACGTCGGGGTTCGCCTCAACCTGGCGCTCTAGGCGCTTATTTGAAGGTATCGGCCGGCGGCCCGGGGCGTTGGGACGCCGGCCGACCTCGCTACGGCATCAATACCGTGTCGATGACATGGATGACGCCGTTCGACTGCATAACGTTGGCAATAGTGATCCGCGCCGAGCCGCCCTTGGCGTCGGTGATCCGCCAGCCCGATCCAGCCTTGGTGAACTTCAGGTTCTCGCCCTGCACCGTCTTTAAGGTCGCGGTGCCGCGATGCTTGGCGGCCATCGACGCAATCTGGCCGGCGGTGATCCGGCCGGGGACAACGTGGTAGGTCAGGATCGAGGTCAGTGTCGCCTTGTTCTCCGGCTTGACCAACGTCCCGACCGTGCCCGCGGGAA
The DNA here is from genome assembly GCF_013816785.1 of Sphingomonas sp. Lineage (GTDB taxonomy): Bacteria > Pseudomonadota > Alphaproteobacteria > Sphingomonadales > Sphingomonadaceae > Sphingomicrobium. The sequence goes on from NZ_JACDDV010000007.1 coordinate 526, forward strand.
GTTTGGCGAAGGCGGCATTGGTCGGCGCGAACACGGTAAACGGACCCTTGGACGACAGCGTGTCAACCAGGCCGGCGGCCTTGACCGCCGCGACCAGCGTCGTGTGGGCCTTCGAGTTGACCGCATTCTGGACGATATTTTTCGTCGCGTACATGGCGGCCCCGCCGACCATCGGGTTCTTGGCGGCAGCCGGCGCCGCGATCGCCGCGGCGGCAAGTGCGGCGAGGACAAGACGGTTGACGTTGAGCATGACATATTCCCTTTTTGCCGATGAGCGCCGCATTGGCGTCTCGGGGGGAGATACGACGCATCCGCCCGCGCGGATGCAGCCAGTCAGACTTTCGACAGTGCCCCGCTGGCGATGACCGGCCCGGTCGGCGCGCCGGTCGGCGATCCGCCCACAGGCTCGATCGAGACGGCGAAGGTCGTGCCCGGTGCGAACGGCGCGGCCGCCTTGGCGTCGGCGACAATGTCGGTCCCGGCGGCATGGAACAGGCCCAACGGTTGCGGCGCATTCGTGCCGGCGATGGCCCACAGCTGCGCATCGTGCCCGGCGGGAATGTCCATCGGCCCCGGCATTGTCAGCCTGCCGGCCCGGGCATCATAGACCGCGACCACGGGCATATCGCGGCCGGGAAGCGAGAAAGCAGCCACCAGCGGCGCCGGGGTCGGCTGGACAGCCGGCGTCGGACCAACGGTCGGGTCCGGCCTGAGCAGCACCACTCCGAGCAAACTTGCCGCGGCCAGCGACGAGACGATGGCCGTCGGCCTCCACCATCGCCCAGCCAAGGATAGCCGCCCGTCAATTCTCGCCTCGATCCGCCTACCAAGAGCGGCCGATGGCTCAATCGCGGGGATGCTGGCGAACAAGGCAGCGAACCGGTCACGCCATCTTTCGACCTCGCGCGCGAAATCCGGCTCGGCGAGTTGGCGTCGCAATGCTGCCGCTCGATCGTCGCCGGCGAGCAAGCCGAGCGCCTGCTCAGCGGCCATTACGTCGCGGTCGGAGGGCTCAGTCATCATAACCCTCGTCGCTACTCAGGCAGTTCTTGAGGTGCATGAGCCCACGCCGGACCCAGCTTTTCATCGTTCCGAGAGGCACCGATCGTTGCTCGGCGAGGTCGGCATAGGTCAGGCCATTGAAGAAGGCGGTGCGGATCGCGTCTCGCTGCCGTTCCTCCAGCTTGTCGAGGCACAGGTGAAGCCTGGTTTCCTGTTCGTCGAGCAGCATCCGGTCTTCTGCACTGACCCGCTCGTCGGGCAGGTCGTCGATCTCCTCTACCGGCGCGAGGCGATGGCGCCCGGCCGAGCGGCGCCAGTCAATCGCGCGGTTGCGCGCGATTGTCGCCAGCCAGCTGATCGGGCTGGCCCGCCCCGGTTCGAACGCCCCCGCCCTCTTCCAGATGGTCAGGTAGACCTCGCTCAACACATCCTCCGCCGCGCCCCGCTCGCCGCAGATACGCAGGCACACGCCGAATAGCTTCGCCGACGTCAGGCGATAGAGGGTGCGGAATGCATTGCGGTCCTCGGCTCCGGTCGCGACCAGTGCCTCGACCAGCCGCTGGCGCGCTTCATCGGCATCGGATCGTGAGGGTGCGGAGTTCACGCCGGCGATCGTAGTCGGCCTGCAAATCAATCACAATCCAGCGGTTGGCGTTAAAAACGCTTGATGGCCTCTAGCTCGGCAGCGAACACCGGGGCAGCCATTGCCGCAACCGGCCGCAGGGTCGGGCTGGTCCCGTACCGCTCATATTGACGATGCATCGAAAGCGTTTGCGACAGGACGCGTTTCATTTGACTAACATAGACTCCACCCGGGTCGCCGCTCGCGGCCAGCTCCTCGAGCATTGCGTGATCGGACGGAAGCAGCGCGGCCGATGGCAACAGATTCAGGCGACGGCCGGCAAACGACAGCTGCGACCCTACCCCTTGCTGCTCAGCTTGAGACTTGCGGGCGAACTGGCCAAGCCCCGTATCGCCTTCCCGCGCGAGGACCTGTTCCGACGCCTTGATGATGAACAGGGATGCCGATGCGGCCCTCGCCATATAATCGGTGGGGCTGATCGCGATCGATCGAACGACCGGCGCGGCGGCAACCGGGCGAGGCAGAGCGGGTTGGTTGCTCGAGCAACTGGGCAGTGCGAGAGCGGATATCGCTCCCAAGGCCAAAGCGGCAATGCGCACTAGTCTCATCTTTATCTCCCCAGCATATTTTGCGGCTTGACCACTCGATCGAAGGTCTCCCCATCGACCAGTTTCAATTCCAGCCCCGCTTCTTTCAAGGTCAGCCCGTTCGAATGGGCGTGCTTGGCAATCTTGGCGGCATTGTCATAGCCGATTTCAGGAGCCAGCGCGGTGACCAGCATCAGCGACTTGTTCATCAGCTCATCGAGCCGCGCCTCGTCCGGTTCGAGTCCGTCGAGCGCCCGCTCGGTAAAGCTTTCCATGCCCACCGACAGCAAATTGATCGAGCGGATGACGTTCGCGCCAATGAGCGGCTTGAAGACATTCAGTTCCAGATGCCCCTGCAACCCGCCGATGGTCGCCGCGACATGGTTGCCCATGACCTGCGCCGCGACCATCGTCAGCATTTCGCACTGGGTCGGGTTGACCTTGCCCGGCATGATCGAGCTGCCCGGCTCATTCTCGGGCAGCTTCAATTCGCCGAGGCCGCAACGCGGACCCGATCCGAGCAGGCGGATGTCATTGGCGATCTTGCTCAAGGACACGGCAATCGTGTTGAGCACCCCCGACAGCTCGATCAGCGTATCATGCGCGGCGAGTTCGGCGAATTTATTCGGCGCCGAGGTAAACGGCAGGCGGGTTAGGTTGGCGACTTCCTTGGCGAACGCTTCGCCGAATCCCTGCGGCGCATTGAGGCCCGTCCCGACCGCGGTTCCGCCCTGCGCAAGGCGAAGGACGCGCGGCAGCGCGCCTTCGACCCTGGCGATATTGTCCTCGATCTGCGCCGCGTAGCCCGAAAATTCCTGGCCAAGCGTCAGCGGGGTCGCATCCTGCAAATGGGTCCGGCCGATCTTGACAAGGTGATCCCATCGTTTGGCTTGATCCGCCAGCCGGGCGTGGATTTTCCGCAACGCCGGCAGCAGCTGGCGATAGGCGGCGATCCCTGCAGCGATGTGCATCGCAGTCGGAAAGCTGTCGTTCGACGACTGACCCTGATTGACGTGGTCGTTGGGGTGGACCGGCTCCTTGCCGCCCTTGTTCCCCGTCAGTTGTTCGTTGGCGCGCCCGGCGATCACCTCATTGGCGTTCATGTTCGACTGAGTACCCGACCCGGTTTGCCAGATGACCAACGGAAATTGCCCGTCGAGGTCGCCGCGGGCGACTTCGGCCGCTGCTTGCTGGATTGCCTCTGCCAGCTGCGGATCGAGCCCGCCGATGCGCGCGTTCACCCGCGCCGCCGCCTGCTTCACATAGCCCAGCGCGTGGACGATCTCGGCGGGCATCCGCTCACGCTCGCCGAATGGGAAATTGGCAATCGAGCGTTCGGTCTGCGCACCCCACAGGCTGTCGCCGGAAACCTCGATCGGTCCGAAGCTGTCGGTCTCGGTCCGGGTGATGCTCGACATTTTTCCTCCGTCATCCCGGCCTGCAGCCGCGATCCACCTTTGCTCTGTCACCGGCGACGTGCTCGAATGTCCCCAGGACATTTTGCGCGCGTCACTTCTTTCTGGTGAAATCCACCGAAACGACGTTCGACCCGTCCTCGACCGTCTCGGCGAGGGGCGAGTCATTTTCCGGCTCGTCATGGTCCTCATGGCCGTCAGCCGCGCCATTGGCCTGGAATTTAAGGCTGAAATCCACCGCCGGGTCGACGAAGTCGGTGACTGCGGCGAACGGCACGGTCAACGTCGACGGCACTCCGCCGAAGCTGAGGCCCACGGTAAAGATGTCACCCTGGACTTTCAAATCCCAGAAGCGGTGCTGGATGACGATCGTCATCTCATCGGGGAAGCGCTCGGCGAGATGCTTTGGGATCGACACACCCGGCATGCGGGTCTTGAAGGTGATGTAGAAATGGTGCGCCCCCGGCAGCCCGCCGACCTGCTCAACCTCGTGAAGCACCCGCCCGACCACGTCGCGCAGAGCTTCCTGGACGATCTCGTCGTAGGGAATCAAACTTTCAGGTGTGTCGTCGGCCATCGCTTTTCGTGGTAGCGAGCATCGCCAACCGGTCAAGCGGAGTATGATTGTTCGATGCCGATCGATGCCAAGCGGCCCTATGAAGAGGGCAATATCTTTGCCCGCGTCCTGCGCGGTGAACTGCCCAACAAGACCGTACTGGAGACCGAGCACAGCCTCGCCTTCCACGATATTTCACCGCTGGCGCCGATCCATGTACTGGTGATCCCCAAGGGGCCCTACGTTAGCTGGGACGATTTCGCCGCCAAGGCGTCGGATGCCGAAATCGTCGATTTCGTCCGCGCGGTGGGCGAGGTGGCGCGAATGACAGGGGCCAACGCGCAGGGCTATCGCCTCCTTTCCAACGTCGGCAAACGGTCGGGCCAGGAAGTCCCCCACCTCCATGTCCATGTCTTCGGCGGAGCGCCGCTGGGGCCAATGTTGGCGCGATAACAGGGGATTGCGCCCGTCGAATGAGGCGCTAGGTTCCTGTCCCAAACAACGGCGCCTTCGACCAGCGCCGCCATTGTAAGGGGAATGATATGCTGCTCGACCGCGTTAAATCGCTCGACGCCATTTTGGCGACTGCCGAGAAGAAGGGGCTGCACCGCTCCTTGGGCGCGTTTCAGCTGACCCTGCTCGGCATTGGCGCGGTGATCGGCACGGGCATTTTCGTGCTGACGTCGGAGGCGGCGCAAAAGGCCGGCCCGGCAATGATGTTGAGCTTCATCATCGCTGGCTCGGTCTGCGCGGTCGCGGCTCTGTGCTATTCCGAACTCGCCTCGATGGTCCCGGTATCGGGCTCGGCTTACACCTATACCTATGCCGTGATGGGCGAGCTGCTGGCCTGGATGGTCGGATGGGCGCTAATCCTTGAATATGCGGTTGGAGCATCGGCCGTCGCGGTCGGCTGGTCGGGCTATTTTGTGGGGTTGCTCAAAAGTTGGGACATCATTGTCCCGACCGCCCTCGCGGTAGGCCCGACTCAGGGCGGTATTTTCAATCTGCCGGCAGCGGCGATTGCTATCCTTGTTACCCTGCTGCTGATCCTCGGCACCAAGGAAAGCGCGCGCTTCACCGCGGCGCTCGTGCTCGTCAAGGTGTTCGCCTTGACCGTGTTCATCATCCTTACCTTGCCGGTGCTCAACGGCGCTCACTTCACGCCCTTCATTCCGAATGGATGGGGGACCTATGGAGTTGTAGGTGCGGCTTCGTCGATCTTCTTTGCCTACGTCGGGTTCGACGCTGTCTCGACCGCCGCCGAAGAAACCGTCAACCCGCAACGCAATGTCCCGATCGGCTTGATCGGCAGCTTGCTGTTCTGCACCATCTTCTACCTGCTGGTATCAGCCGGCGCGATCGGGGCGATGGGGGGCGACCCGGTCCGCTCCGCCGCCGGCGTCGTGCTGGCGCCCGGCTCGACTGAGCTAGCCGCCCAGTGCCAGGCGATTGTCGCCAGTGGCGCCAACGAACCTTTGGTCTGCTCGAAAGAGGCATTGGCCCATGTTCTCCGCTCGATCGGCTATCAGCGGATCGGCGACCTGATGGGCGTGGCCGCTTTCATTGCCCTGCCATCGGTCGTGCTGATGATGATGTTCGGCCAAACCCGTGTCTTCTTCGTGATGGCGCGCGACGGGCTGCTCCCCGAAAAGCTCGCCAGCGTCCACCCGAAGTTCAAGACCCCGCACGTCGTCACCGCCTTCACCGGCGTCGTGGTGACGCTGGCGGCAGCCTTCCTTCCGGTCGGCAAGCTGGCCGATTATTCCAACTCGGGCACGCTGTTTGCCTTCGCTATGGTCGCGCTGGCGGTGCTAGTGCTGCGCAAGAAGGATCCGGGCCGCCATCGTCCGTTCCGCACCCCTGCGGTTGCGATCGTCGCTCCGCTGGCAATCCTGGGCTGCCTTGGCCTTTACCTCTACCTGCCGTTTCTGGCGCAGATGGTGCTGTTCGGCTGGGGCGCGCTCGGCTTGATCGTCTACTTCGGCTATTCGCGTGGTCACAGCCACGTCGGCCGCGGGATCATCGAGGTGCATGAGACCGACAGCGATGCCCCACCTTTGCCGGTCCCGCCGATGCCCGGCGCGCCAACGCCGGGTGGAACGCAGGCCTGAGCTGCCGTTTCGAAAATTGAATGAAAGGGGAGGCTTCGGCCTCCCCTTTTTATGACAAAAGGTTGCCCGCCAGCGCCTTGAGGTCCGCTTCCGGCCGCGCGCCATAATGCTGGACAACCTCGGCCGCGGCGATCGCGCCGAGCTTGAGCGAGGCCTTCAGCCCCAGCTCGCGCGCCTGCCCGGCGAGGAACCCCGCCGCGAACAAGTCACCGGCGCCGGTGGTGTCGATTAGCTGCTCGATCGGCTCGGCAGGAACCGCAGCGCGTTCGCCGCCGGCGACCGCGACCGCGCCGTGCTCGCCGCGCGTGATCACTAGCACAGAAACTTTCGGCGCGACCATCGCGACGGCGCCATCGATATCCTTGGCTCCGGCGAGCTCCAGGATTTCGGCCTCGTTGGCGAACAAGATGTCGATCCTGCCCGCGTCGATCAGCCGTTTGAAATCGCCGCCGTGACGGGAAACGCAAAAGCTGTCGGACAGGCTGAACGCGACTTTGGTTCCGGCAATTCGGGCGGCATAGATCGCCAGCTCCATCGCCGCACGCGGTTCGACCGGATCCCACAGATAGCCTTCGAGGTAGAGTATCTTCGCCGAAGCGACTTCGTCCGAACGGATGCTTTCGCTGCCGAGACGCTGCGCCGCTCCAAGGAAGGTGTTCATCGTCCGCTGGGCATCCGGAGTGACGAGTATCAGCGATCGTCCCGTCGCACCGACATCGGCTCGCCGCGCCGTCCGAAACTCAACGCCTTGCGCGCGGATGTCATGCTCGAAAATCCGCCCCAACTGGTCGTCCGCGACCTGGCCGATGAACGCGGCCTTCAAGCCCATCGCGGCCAGACCCGACGCCGTATTGCCGGCGCACCCTCCCGACAATTCTCGCCCCGGCCCCATCTGGCCATAGAGCCGCACCGCCTCGGCCTCGTCGATCAGCCGCATCGATCCCTTGTCCAGTCCTTGGGCGGCGAGAAAAGCATCATCGGCATCGGCGATCACGTCGACGACCGCATTGCCCACGCAAAGCACGTCGAAACGGTGTTGGGTCATTAAATCTCGATCCTGCTGAAAGGGGTAAGCCGCGCCGCCTAGCGGCGCCGGGTCCGCGCCGCAAGCTTGCCAGCATCCCCAAGGCCCGCCACAACGCGGCCATGCGCCGCCTCATTCCCGCCTCTGCCCTGCTCCTCGCCGGCTGCGCCACTGCCCCGCCCGTGCCGGTCGTTCCGGCCAAGCCGGCGGTGGTCGAGACATCCGAGCAGGGCGCGCTTATCGGGCTCGGCGCCAACGAGCTTGTCGCGCGCCTCGGAACGCCGCGACTTCAGATTCGCGAGGGCGACGGCACCAAACTGCAGTTCTCCGCGCCGGCCTGCATCCTCGACGCCTACCTCTACCCGCCGCCGGCCGGCCAGGGGATCGGCCGCGTCACCCACGTCGACACCCGCACGCGCGATGGTCGCGCCACCGATCAACTCCGCTGCCTCACCGCGATAGAGACGCGCTGAGCCGATCCGCCGCCCAGCGCGCCGCGTCGGCGACGACCGGATCGTCGCTCGCCAGGTGCCGCTCGACCGCCCCCGCCAGCGCCGGCTCCCCGCTATTGCCCGCCGCGATCAGGCAGTTGCGGGTCATCCGCGCCACGCCGATGCGCTTGATCGGCGATCCCGAGAAAAGCTCGCGAAAGCCGGCATCGTCGAGCGCAAGCAGGTCGGCCAGCGCCGGCGCCGCCAGTTCGGCGCGCGGCGTGAACGCCATGTTGACCTGCGCCTGGCTGGCGAACCGGTTCCACGGGCACACCGCCAGGCAATCGTCGCAGCCGTAGATGCGGTTGCCGATCGCTTCGCGAAACTCGTACGGGATCGGGCCGGCATGCTCGATCGTCAGGTAGGAAATGCAGCGCCGCGCGTTGATCTGGCCCGGCGCGATAATCGCCTGGGTGGGACAGGCAGCGATGCAGCGCGTGCAACTCCCGCAATGGTCGCTGGCAGGCTCGTCGGGCTCCAGATCGAGCGTCGTGTAGATCACGCCCAGGAACAACCAGCTGCCGTGTTCGCGGTTCAGCAAATTTGTGTGCTTGCCCTGCCAGCCGATACCCGCGGCCGCCGACAGCGGTTTTTCCATCACCGGCGCGGTGTCGACGAACACTTTTAGGCGGCATCCGCATTCGTCGGCCAGCCAGCGGCCAAGCACCTTGAGCGCCTTTTTGATTACCTTGTGGTAGTCGGCCCCTTGCGCATAAACCGAGACACGGCCCCGATCCCTTGCCTCGGCCAAAGCCAGCGGATCGGTCGCCGGCGCATAGCTCATCGCTAGTGCAATCACCGACTTCGCCTCGGGCCACAGGCCGGTCGGGCTGGCGCGTTGATCGGCGCGCGCTTCCATCCACCCCATCTCTCCATGGTGCCCGGCAGCCAGCCAGTCGCGCAGTTGCTCGCCCGCTGCGGGCACCGCGCCGGCGCGGGCAAATCCGCAGGCAACGAACCCCAGCTCCATCGCCTTGTCGATAATGCTCTGCTTGAGGCTTGCCATGACCCCGACAGCCTTTACCCATACGCGACATGGGGGAAAGAGCCATCGCCGCCGAAGCTCGGCAACTCGTCAAGCTGTTCGACGGCAAGCGCGCGGTCGACGGTGTCAGCCTGACCGTCCCAGAAGGCAGCATCACCGGCATTCTTGGCCCCAACGGCGCCGGCAAAACCACCACCCTCCGCATGATGCTCGGCATTATCGATCCGACCTCGGGCAGCCGCTCGCTGCTTGGTCACGACCGCCCGCTCGAGGCGGCGCGTCAGGTCGGCTATCTGCCCGAAGAACGCGGACTGTATCCGGCCATGCTCGCCGCCGAGGCCATCGCCTTCATGGGCGCGCTGCGCGGCGTCCCGATCGCCGAGGGTCGGCGACGCGCGGTCGCCTTGCTCAAAGATCGCGGCCATGAGAATTGGGCAAAGCGCCCGATTCGCACCTTGTCCAAAGGCATGGCGCAGACCGTCCAGTTGCTCGGCACAATCATCCACAAGCCGAGGCTGATCGTCCTCGACGAGCCATTCGCCGGGCTCGACGCGCTCAACCAGGAAAAGCTCGAGCAGCTAATCCGCGACCAGGCGGCAGCCGGTATCACCGTTATTTTTTCGACCCATGTCATCGCCCATGCCGAGCGGCTGTGCGAGCGGGTCGTAATCATCGCCGAGGGCAAGGCCGCGTTCGAAGGCGCGGTCGACGAAGCCCGCGGCCGCCTCCGCCCGATCGTCCATTTGCGCACCCGCGCCAAGGATGGGCCGTGGCGATCGATCCTTCCCGTCCGCGCCAAGCAGATCGCGGGCGAATGGCGCTTCGAACTGCCCGAGGGTGGGCCCGAGCCGATGCTCCGGGCGCTGCTCGACGGTGGCGCGGGGATCGAGACGTTGAGCATCGAGCGGCCCGGCTTGCACGACGCCTTCATCGCCATCGCCGGTGAAGCAGCGGCGCGGGCGATGGGCCAGCGTCCGCCCGAGGAAATGGCGTCGTGAAGCTCCCCGAGACGATCCGCGCCGCCTTCGTCATCGCCCGGCGCGATTTCACTGCGACGGTCCTCAGCAAGACCTTCCTGCTGTTCCTGCTCGGCCCACTTTTCCCGATCCTGCTCGGCTTCACGTTCGGCGGCATCGGGGCGCAGGTCGACCGGAACGTGGCGCCGCCGACGGTGGCGGTGATCGCGGCGCAGACGGATTATGAGCTGCTCGACGCCGCCCGGACGCGCCTCGCACCACTGGGCGGGGGCCGCGAGGTGATCCAGCTGCGCCTGGTCCGCCCTGAACAGGACACCGCCGGACAGCGCGCGCGCCTGCTGTCGGACGAGAAAAGCAGCGTCGTCGGGGTCCTCGACGGCGGCTTGATCGCCCCCCATTTCACGGGCTTGCGGGGAGGCGACGGACGCACGGTCAGCCAAATCAGTCTATTCATCGACGAGGCCCGGCGGCTCAAGGAATTGCCGACGGTCGGGGGCAGCCCGCTAGCGACCACCCCGACCAAAAGTTCAGCTGGCTCGCTTGCCTTTGCCCGCACGCTGACCGCTAGGCTTGGTCAGACGATCCTGTTCGTGCTCACTATCTTGCTGGCAGGCATGCTGCTGTCGCAACTGATTGAAGAGAAATCGAGCAAGGTGATCGAGGTGCTCGCCGCCGCGGTGCCGGTCGACGCGATTTTCCTTGGCAAGCTGTTCGCTATGCTTGCCATGTCCTTGGTCGGAATTTCCGTTTGGACCAGCGCGGGCGCGGCTGCGGTCGCCATTTTTGCCAACGGCGGCTTGTCGATCCTGCCCCCTCCCGCGGTCGGCTGGCCGGCCTTCCTGGCCTTCGTCCTGCTCTATTTCTCGATGAGCTATCTGCTGATCGGCGCGACCTTCCTCGGCATCGGCGCGCAGGCTTCGACGGTCCGCGAGGTGCAGACGCTGTCGATGCCGGTCACCATGTCGCAGGTCTTGCTATTCGGTTTCGCCTCGATCGGCGTCGGCAAGCCCGCAAGCGCCGAGGCGATCGGTGCCGCTGTTTTCCCGCTGTCGAGCCCGTTCGCGATGATCGCCCGTGCGTCGGAGGAAGCGGCGCTTTGGCCGCACGCGCTGGCGCTAGCGTGGCAGGCGCTGTGGGTGGCGCTGATCCTCAAGGGCGCGTCGGCCATCTTCCGCCGCAGCGTGCTCAAATCCGGTCCCGCCTGGCGCTGGCCATGGCAGAAGCGGGTGACGGTCTAGCCGATCGCTGCCTTCGCCGCTTCGGTCAGCTGTTCCATCAACGCCATATAGGGGAAGGGCCCGTGGCTTATCCGCGAGACACCAGTAGCGGCGACCTCGTCATCGGACGGACACCCGGGATAAGTCATGAAGTTCACCGGGATTGGAGAATCGCCGCATAGCTGCCGAAGCAGGCCGAGATCGCCCAGCATCGGCACGAAGAAGCCGCTTGCCCCGGCTTCGGCATAGGCCCGGGCGCGTGCGATTGCTTCGTCGAGCATGGCATCGTCATGCGTTTCCTGCGGTGTTTTGAGGAAGAGGTCGGTCCGCGCATTGATGAAGAAATCTGGGCCTACCGCCTCTCGCGCTGCCAAGATGCGTTGGGCCTGGACCGCAATCGGGTGCAAATCCTTGCCGCCCACGATTTGATCCTCGAAATTGCAACCGATCGCTCCGGTTTCGGCTAATCGGGCGATATGGCGGGCGCCTTCGGCGGCGTCGTCCGAATAGGCGCCCTCGAAATCGACGGTGACGGGCAACTCGACCGCCTCGACGATGCGCCTGGCATTGCTCAGCGCGAACTCCATCGGCACCAGTTCGCCATCGCCAAACCCGTTCGCCATTGCGACGGAGGCACTGCCGGTGGCAATTGCCCCCACCCCTGCCTTGGCTACCGCCTGCGCGCTACCCGCGTCCCACACATTGTAAAGCACAAGGGGACCTCCGCGGGCGTGCAATGCGGCGAATCGCCGCGCCTTGTCAGGATGCGAGGTCAAATTTTTGACCTTCAAGGAAAAGCTCAATCGAAAGAGGCTGGGGGGAAAGAGCTTCAAGGAAGCCCCGCGCGTCGAAAATCTCGCCAGCCGTGTAGACGCCGGGTGCCGCCGCGGTATCGTTCAAAAGACGGCCAAGCGCTTCCACCACAATCGGTGCCGACACGGCGTAAATGTCCCGCCCACCTGCCACCGCGCGCCTCACCGCGCTCCCCAACCGAGCGACCACATCGACAATGAAGGTCTGGGAAGACCGCCCGCTGTCGTCCGCCGCTATGGGCGGCGGTACCGAGGGATCGATCACATCGCTGACCGCCGCGACAGTCATATATGAACGGAACTCGGCGACCGGTATATGATGCGGAATGGTGACCGCATCGGCCATGGTGAATTCTGTTACCACGCGCTGCCTGCCGAGCGGTTGGGGGAAAGTCCATTCTCCGACTGGCGCCGGACCATCGCGATGTTCGAGACGGCCGTTGGCAAAGGCGATGCGTCGACCCCCTCGGCGTTCCCTCGACACCTTGCCGGCTGCTCGCGTTCCCGCAGTCGGGTGCCAGCTAGCAAGGCCATAGGCGATCGATATTTCGTCGACGTTCGGCCAATCGCCGATCGCAGCCGTCGCCAGCAGGTCGCCAAGCCCGCCGAAGAAGGCCATTGCCGGCAAAATCACAATTCCGGCGTCCCGCGCGCTATTTCCATAGTTGGCGAGGGTGTCGAGGTTGGCCTCAATCTCGGCGGCGATATCCAGATAATGGATCTTTGATCGAAGGGCGGCTTCGACCACGGCCGGTACGGTTTCGGCGAACGGGCCGGCACAATTGATCACGGCGACCGAACCCGACAGCGCCCGATCCAGCGCTGCCGAGTCTTCGAGCGCGGCGACCCGGACGTCCAAATCCGGAAGTTGCACGCCCAAGCTGTTGAGCTTGTCGGGATCACGCCCAGACAGGACCGGCGTCCAGCCCCGCCTTTTCAGCTCCGCAACCACGAAGCGACCTGTGTGCCCATAAGCCCCGTAGACAGTTACATTTCCGCGCATTATCGATCTCACTACAGACTTGTCTGTATCGTATTGCTACAGACCTGTATCGTGTCAAGCCTGATTTCGCCGGAAGACGCAGGTCCAGGGAGATAAGCGATGAATCAGCGGAGGCCGGATAGTCCCGCAAAGGCGGGAGAGCCGATCGCCGCCCTTCGTGATCGGATTCTCGATACCGCATCTAGCCTGTTTTACCGGGAGGGAGTGCACGCGGTCGGCGTCGACTTGGTCGTCAAGAAATCCGGCATCGCAAAAACAAGCCTCTATCGACATTTTGGAAGCAAAGACGCCCTCATCGCTGCCTTCCTCGAGCGGGAGGATGCCGACTTCTGGCGCCAATGGGGCGCGATCGCCGATCGCCATCAGGATGACCCCGAAGCCGAGCTTGCGGCCTATCTGGAATGGATGGCTGAACGGCTGCGGAGGCCGGGCTATTGTGGCTGTCCTCAACTCAACGTCGCTGCCGAACTGCGCGACCCGGATCATCCCGCGCGGCGGATCGCCCAGGCGCACAAGGACAAGATGCGCGGACACCTTTCGGTCCTCGCCAAACGCCTGGATTTAAAGCGTCCTGACGCCGTCGGCGCGCAGCTCGCCCTGGCTTTCGACGGCGCTTTCATCAGCGCTCCTTTCGGTCACACGGAGTTGTTAGTTGCCACGCTCAACGGCACCGTCCAGCTGATCGTGGAACCGGGGCAGCGCTAGCAACGTCAACCAATCGCGTTCCGCGCCGCCTCTTCCAATTGCGCCATCAGTGCGCGGTGCGGAAATGGGCCGTGGCTGATCCGTGCTATCCCCGCCGCCGCCCACTCGGCCTTGGGCGGAGCGCCGGGAAAAGCGACCGCGTTGACCGGCAATGGCACCGCCCTGCACACCCGCTCCATCTGCTTAGGATCGCCCAGCCGCGGCACGAAGAAGCCGCTCGCGCCGGCATCGGCGAACGCCTTGCCGCGCTCGATCACCTGGTCGATTAACGCGTCGTCGGCTTCCTTGTTCTTGAGCAACAAATCGGTGCGGGCGTTGATGAAGAAAGCCTCTCCGACCACGCGGCGGATCGCCTCAATGCGGCGGCATTGCAGCTCCAACGAGTGAAGCCCCTCGCCGCCGAGGACCTGGTCCTCGAAATTGCAGCCTACCGCGCCGGTGGCGGCAAGTTGCGCGACGTTGCGTCCGCCCTCTTCGGGATCGGCCGAATAGGCACCCTCGAAATCGACCGTCACCGGCAGTTCGACCGCCTCGACGATCCGCCTGGCATTGGCCAGCGCGAAGTCGATCGGCACCTGCTCGCCGTCGGGCCAGCCATGGGCGTCAGCCACCGGATGACTTCCCGTCGCCAGTGCCCTGGCCCCGCCCGCGACCACCGCGTTCGCGCTGCCGACATCCCAGATGTTGAACAGCACGACCGGATCGCCGGGGACGTGGAGCGCGGCGAAGGTCTCATACTTGCTGGTCATTCGGGCTCCCCGCCGCCGATTTGCTGGAACAGTTCGACCTTGATTCCATCCGGGTCGAGGATCCACGCGAAGCGGCCATAATCCTCATCCTGCCGCCCGAGGATGGAAACCCCCTTGGCGGCGAGGTCGGCGATCATCGCGTCGAGGTCGTCGACCCGCAAATTGATCATGAACGGTGCCTCGCTTGGCGCGAAATAGTCGGTCGCGGCCTTGAACGGCGACAGCAGGGTGAAGCCATCGGGAAGGTCGTCTTTGAACGGGAACATTGCTCCCCACTCGCCCCCGACGCCGAGATTGTCTCGGTACCAGGCCTTGGTCGCTTCCGTGTCCGCGACCTTGTAGAAGATTCCGCCCAGACCGGTGATCCTAGCCATTGTCTTGTCTCCCCTCGACTACCGCCGCCTTGCTGGTTGACGCGAACAGGATGGCGGCCAGCCCTTTCGTCCGTTCACCAGAAGCATTTCGCCCGACCGCCCGTCCTTGACGTCACGCGAAAAGAGCCAGCTCTTGCCGTCGGGTGCAAAGGCGGCGCCGATTTCGCTTCCGTTGCGGTTGATCTCCAGACCCAGCTTCACGCGCGGTCTCCAACCCTTGGCCGTCCGCTCGCTCCGATAATAGCCGTCGCCGCCGCTCAGCAGCATCCACCGCCCGTCGGGCGAAGGCAGCGGTTCATATTCATGCTCGGCGGTGTTGAGCGCCGGGCCGGCATTCTCGACGACCCACCCGCCGCCCTCTTCGCGAGCGCGCCAGATATCGGTCTTGCCAAGTCCGCCGGGACGGTCCGAGCCGAAGTAAAGCCAGCCGTCGCGGTCGTGCCGCGGAAACCATTCCTGTCCGGTTGAATTGACCGGCGCGGGCAACCGCTCGGCTGTGCCCCATTTGCCGTCCCTGCCGCGCCGTGCGCGCCAGATGTCGAGATCCTTTTTCGCCACCCCGTCGGTTGTTCGAGTCGAGATGAACCACAGCGTGCGGCCATCGGGGGAGAACCAAGGATCAGCCTCGACCCCGTCGCCGGCGATGGGCGCGTCGACCGGCTTGCTCCACCCGTCCTGTGCGCAGCGGCTGCGCTTGATCCGCCAGCCGGAGAATTGCGGGGAGGAGCGAACGAACCACAGATCGCCCGTCCTTAGATCGAAGGCCGGATGCGATTCGAACTGGCCGGTGGAAATCGGCGGCGCGGACCAGACGACGGGCTCGGCAGCCGACGCCGCGGCAAGCAACCCAAGCAGCGCATCGATCATCTCTTCCCCCTATCGCTCATCTCTACCGCTAATGCACGAACCGCGCGACGACGTCGCGGTAGCTGCGGCTGACCTTCACCTGAGCGCCCGAATCGAGCACCAGGAAACATTCGCCATTGGTGTGCGGCTTGACCTGGCGGACGAGGTCGAGATTGACGATGGTCGAGCGGTGGACGCGCTGGAAGCGGCGCGGGTCGAGGCGCTTTTCAAGGTCCTTCATCGTTTCGCGCAGGATCAGCGTGTTCTCACCGGTCTGGATGCACATATAGTCGCCCGCCGCGTCGATCCGCTCGATGGTGTCGACGTCGACCCGGAAAATCTGCCCCTGGTCGCGAATGTTGATCATCTTCTCGAAGCGGTTGGCGGCGGGTCCCTCGGCGGCACTCTCCTCGGCCAGCGTCTCGGCTGCCTCCGGCGCATGCTCGACCAGCGCTTCCTTGAGCCGTTCGGCCTCCTCTGAGCCACGCTTCTCGGCCAGGCGCGTGCGCACCCGGTCGAGCGTGGTCGCCAGCCGGTCTTCGTCGACCGGCTTCATCAGATAATCGACCGCCTGCGCGTCGAAGGCGCGCAGCGCATGCTCGTTGTAGGCAGTCACGAACACGAACAATGGCGGCTCAACGTCCATCATGCCTGAAATGACCGAGAAACCGTCGAACCCAGGCATCTGAATATCGAGGAAGACGAGGTCGGGCTTATGGGTCTTGATCGCGCGGATAGCCTCGCGCCCGTTGGCGGCGGTCGCCACCACCTCGACATCGTCGTGAGCCTCGAGCCGCAGGCGCAGTCCCTGCGTGGCGAGCGGCTCGTCGTCGACGAGAATGGTCCTGATAGTCATGACTGGTCCCTTTGGTCGGAATCGAGGGGAAGTTCGATGATAACGCTGAACCCACCCCGTTCGTTCGCTCGCGTTGAAAATGCATGCGCCGGGCCATAGGCCTGCGCCAGCCGGTCCTGGATATTGGCCAGGCCAACCCCCATCGACTGGGTATCAATCGGGGCCCCGCCCGAGCCGGGACCGCTGTCGGCGACCTCGATCCGCACAGCGCGGCCTTCGCGCCGGGCTGTGACCCAGATGTCGGCGCCGTTCTCGGCCGGGGTAACGGCATATTTGATCGCATTTTCGACCAACGGCTGGAGCAGCAGCGACGGCAGCCGCGCGCCGATCGTTTCGCCATCGATCTTGAAGTGCGGCCGAAGCCGATCTTCGAACCGCATCTTCTCGATCTCGAGGTAAAGCTTCAGCGTCTCGACCTCCTGCACCAGCGTCACCTGCGCGGTTGGCTCGTTGACCAGCGTATAGCGCAGGAACGACGACAGCCGCGACAGCATCGCGTTGGCGCGCTCGGTCTGCTTGAGCAGCACCAGTGTCGAAATGCTGTTCAACGTATTGAACAGGAAATGCGGGTTGAGCTGGTAGCGCAACATGGCCAGCTGTGCCGTCGACGCCTGGCTCTCGAGCCGCGAGCGCTGGTCGATCTCGCCCTCCAACAGCAGATAATAATTGATCCCGTAATAAAGCGCCGACCAGGCCGCGAGCAGCGAGAAATCGAGGATGATCGCACCGAAGAATTGCACCCCCGCCGGCCGCGCCTCAGGGTTGATAAAGGTCGCCAGGCTCCACGTCTCGATGAACGAGAAGGCCGCCGAGGCCAAGACCACCGTCGCCAGGCTAATCACCACCGTCCACATCGCCCGCATCACGATAAGGCGTCGGTAGAGCGAAGCCATGAGCAGCGTCAGCGAATAGCCGGTCGCGGTGAGGAGCAGCGTATGGACGACGAACATCGCCCCCATCGAATTGGCGAACCCGGACACCGAGCGAAGCACGAAATAGCCCGACCAGCCGATCGACTGCAGCACCCAGAAGGCGCGATTTTTGTCGTCGAAGAACGGCCGGTCGAGCCCGACGCCCTCGAGAAACGGCCGCGCCGGCCCCTTGCCGCGCGGGCGGGCGAGGCGATTTTCCGCGGCCGCCTCGGCCAGCGCGCGCACGCTATCGCTCGCCATGCCCGCCCTTGATCGCCTCAATGCTTCGCATCAGCGCGCTATAGTCGCGGCTTGCCGCCGCGCCTAGGCTTGGCGTCCGCACGGGTCCGGGTCTAGGGTGGCGACGAGGAGATGGACCATGAACGAGCCTACCGCCCGCGCGACCTTTAGGTCGATGGAGGAATCGACGGCCGAAGACTGGCAGGTGATCGGCGCCAACTTCTTCTCCTATGGCAATGGCCTCGCCGATCGCGTCCTGACCCATCTCAAATTGCTCGACGGCGACTATGGCGGCTTTCCGGTCGACCGGTTGCAGCACAGCCTACAGACCGCGACCCGCGCCCATCGCGGCGGCGAGAGCGAGGAATATGTCGTCACCGCCCTGCTGCACGACATCGGCGACACGCTCGGCAGCTACAATCATCCCGATATCGCCGCCGCGATTTTGAAGCCGTTCGTCAACGATAAGCTGCATTGGATCACCGAGCATCACGGCATCTTTCAGGGCTATTATTTCTTCCACTACCTCGGAATGAACCGCGACATGCGCGAAGCGTTTCGCGGCCATGAACATTATGAGGACACGGCGCGCTTTTGCGAGCTTTACGACCAAAACGCGTTCGACGGTTCCTACGACAGCGCGCCGCTCGAGTTTTTCGAGCCAATGGTGCGGCGCGTGTTCGCCCGGCCGGTCAACAGCGTCTACAAGGCCGTGGCCGAGTCCGGCTGAGCCTTCTTCGGAGAGAAATTCTTGAGCTTTCGCTTGATTTTCGCCGCCGCGGCCGCGCTATCGCTCGCTTCGTGCCAAGGCGCCGACAAGGACGCCCCGCCCGCCGCTGCGGCCGCGAAGGTCTCCGCGATCCTCGACGCGCCCGACGCGGTCGACATCCATAGCTACGCAAAGCCCTTGATCGCCCGCATCACCCACGTCGCGCTCGACCTCGGCGTCGACTTCAGGACTAAACGGATCGGCGGCACTGCGACGCTCGACGTGCAGGCGAAGCCCGACGCAAGGGAAATCATCCTCGACGATCGCGGGCTGGAGATTGAGTCGATCACCGACCCGGCCGGCAAGGCGCTGCCCTATGCGGTCGGCGCCGTCGACCCCAACCTGGGAGCGCCGCTGACCATCCAACTCGGCGCCGCGCGCAAGATACTGATCCGCTACAAATCGGCCGCCGATTCCGACGCGCTACAATGGCTCACACCGGCACAGACCGCGGGCAAGAAGCAACCATTCCTGTTCAGCCAGGGCGAATCGATCGCCAACCGCAGCTGGATCCCGACCCAGGATTCGCCCGGCGTCCGCCAAAGCTGGGAAGCAAAAATCCGCGTCGACCAACCGTTGACCGCGGTCATGTCGGCGCCCCGCGCTGCCGATCCGGCGACCAAAGGCAACAGCCGCATTTTCTCATTCCGCATGGACCATCCGGTCGCGCCCTATCTGATCGCGATCGGCGTCGGCGATCTCAAGTTCCGCCTGCTCGGGCCGCGCACCGGCGTCTGGGCCGAGCCGGCGACGGTGGACAAGGCCGCCGCCGAGCTGGCCGACACCGAAAAAATGGTCGACGCCGCCGAGGCGCTCTACGGTCCTTATCAATGGGGCCGCTACGACATGCTCGTCCTGCCGCCGTCCTTTCCGTTCGGAGGCATGGAAAACCCGACCCTCACCTTCCTCACCCCTACCTTCATTGCGGGCGACAAAAGCCTCACCAGCCTGATCGCCCACGAACTCGCGCACAGTTGGTCAGGCAATCTCGCTACTAACGCCACCTGGTCCGACTTCTGGCTCAACGAGGGCATGACGACTTATGCCACCAGCCGTATCGTCGAGGCGGTCTATGGACCCAAAGTCGCGCAGCAGCAGATCGCACTCGGCCAGGACGCGATGAATGAGGCGATCAAGGAGCATGGCGGCCCCACCGGTGCTGACACTCAACTTCGCCTCAATCTCAAGGGTCGTCACCCTGACGACGCCACCACCGACATCGCCTATGAGAAGGGCGCCGCCTTCCTCCGCACGATCGAGGCGAGCGTCGGGCGCGACCGGTTCGACACGTGGCTCAAGGGTTGGTTTTCGCGCCACATGTTTCAGCCGGTGACCAGCTCGATCTTTCTCGCCGACATCCGTCAGCACCTGATCAAGGGTGACAAGACGCTCGAGGCGCGGCTGCAGCTCGACCGTTGGGTTTATCGCCCGAGCATCCCCGACAACCTCGCCGCCGCCGACCCCCAGGCCTTCGCCGCGGCCGACGCCGCCGTCGCCGCCTTCAAGCAGCGGACGATGCCTACGGACTGGGCTGGCTGGACGACCGATGAGCGGCTGCGCTTCCTCAACCGAATCGACCGCAAGCAACCGGCCGACCGACTTGCCGCGCTCGACAAGTCGTTCAATTTGTCGCGTTCCGGCAACAGCGAACTGCGCTTCGCCTTCCTCAGCCTGGCCGTCGAAAATCGTTTCGATCCGGCGATTCCGGCGCTCGAGGAGTTCGTGACGATCCAGGGGCGGCGAAGGTTCGTCAAACCGTTGCTGGAGACGATGGCTAAGGACGGAGCGTGGGGCCGGCCGATCGCGGTCCGAATCTATGCCAAAACGCGGCCGCTCTATCATCCCGTGACGGTCCGCGACATCGACAAGCTCGGCATCGGGCCGGAGCCGAAACCGCCCAATTTTTAACCGGGTCGTAACGCTCCCTGTTCTATCCCTTGGCCGTTCACCAAGCGGAAGACCGAATGTACGAGGCCCCTGACCGTTACAAACGAATGATCGCGGCGCGCCTGCCTGGCGGCGAATCGCTGGGCGTTACCTCGCGCGAAAGCGATGAGGGCAGCAGCCCGCTGCGCGATGTGCAGCTCATCGCGCGCGGCCAGCTGGCCCCCTTCTTCGCCGCCGCCAACAGCGTCGCCGCGGTGCTGATGGCAATGATATTAATCGGCCACGTACCATCCTATTATCTGGGCGGCTGGGCGTTGGCGGTCGTCGGACTCAACGTCGGCGCGATGCATCTCGCCCGCACCCAGGCCGTTACCCACGTCGGCCGGTCGGGCCGCAAGGTGCCGCACTGGCTGATGATCGGGGAAGTCGTACTGCGCGCCGCTGTCTGGATGTCGCTCCCGGTGCTTGCCTTCCCCACTCTAGGAGCTGAGAATCAGGTCGTCGCCGCTTCGCTGATGGCTGGCCTCGGAATTGGCGCCCTTGGCCTGGTCGTCGTCCCTTCCTGCGTGACCGGCTGGATGGCGATGTTTACCGCCGGCTTGAGCTACGCGCTTCTGGTCGGTCGCCACTCAATACCCTTCCAGAGCATGCTCGCTATCCTGTTCATCCTCGGCGTGGCCATTTTCGGAGTGCTGACCGTCGCCCGCTGGGCGTTCGGCCAATTGAAGACCAATGCCGATTTCGGCTCCCAGTCGGAAAGCGCCAGCCTGCTGCTGCAGGAATATGAGCAGCGCGGCGTCGGCTGGCTGTGGCAGGTCGATAGCGAAAACCGAGTGACCTACATATCCAGCCGGATGACCTCCCTGCTCGGCCGCCCGGCGACCCAATTGCTTGGCCATTCGCTCCCCGCCCTGCTTGGCGGCAATGCCGACCTTGGCCGGGTGCTGCTCGAAAAGCAGCCGTTCAATTCGCTCGAGATGGAATTGAAGACGGCACGCGGCCCGCGCTGGATTTCGATCGCCGGCGACCCGATCGTCGACACCGCTGGGCGTTTCGAAGGCTTCCGCGGGGTCGGCAGCGACATCACCGACGTACGCCAGACGCAGGAACGGCTGACCAATCTCGCCAACATGGATGTGTTGTCGGGCCTGCCCAACCGCGGCCGCGTCCGCCAGCTGCTGGGCGAAGCGCTGCGCGCCGCGACCAGCGGCAATGTCCCCTGCGCGATCCTGTTCCTCGATCTCGACGGGTTCAAGCCGGTCAACGACACCTTCGGCCATCCCAAGGGGGACGCCGTGTTGCAGGCGGTCGCCAAGCGGCTGTGTGAGGAAGTCGGCCCCGAGGGCCATGTCGGCCGGATGGGCGGCGACGAATTCGCCATCGTCCTCACCGACGCACAGTCGCGCCAAGCGGTCGAGCAGCTGGCCGACAGCATCATCGCCTCGATCGCCGCGCCCTATATGATCGATCAGACCGAAATCCGCATCGGCGTGTCGATCGGCTGCGCCTTCGGCCCGATCGACGGAGCGACGGTCGACGATCTGATCCTCAAAGCCGACCTCGCACTCTACGAGGCCAAGGGCGCCGGCCGCGGCGTCGCCAAATATTTCTCGTCGGAGCTGCAGACCGAGCAGGACGACCGTATCCGTCTCGAGACCGACCTGCGCGGCGCCATCGCCGCCAAGCAATTCCATCTAGTTTACCAGCCGTTGGTCAATGCCAAGACGCAGAAGCTGGTCGGGTTCGAGGCGCTGATCCGCTGGAACCACCCGCAACGCGGCTTGGTGCCCCCCAACGTGTTCATTCCGGTCGCGGAGGAAGCCGGCCTGATGCCGGTGATCGGCGAATGGGTCATCGAAGAGGCTTGCCGCACCGCCGCCACCTGGCCCGAGCCGATTACCGTCGCGCTCAACATCAGCCCCAAGCAGATCGTGCTGCCGGCGTTGCCCAACATCGTCAGCCAGGCGATCGGCCGCAACAAGATCCAGGCCAACCGTCTTGAACTCGAAGTGACCGAAGGCGTGTTTCTGGGCGACAATGGCGCCACGCTCGACGTCCTGAAGCGCCTCCGGGCGCTCGGCGTCGGCATCGCGCTCGACGATTTCGGCACCGGCTACTCGTCGATCGGCTATCTAAACAAGGCGGTGTTCCACAAATTGAAGATCGACGGCAGTTTCGTCCGCGAAGCCGGATCGCGGCCTGAGAATGTCGCGATCATCCAGTCGATCGTCCAGCTCGCCAAGTCGTTCCGCATGTCGATCACCGCCGAGGGGGTCGAAACCGCCGAGGACTTCGAGCGGATGCGCGACCTCGGCTGCGATACCATCCAAGGCTATCTTTTTGGCCGACCCCTAAGCTACGAGCGCGCCAATCAAATGGTCCAGGGCCTGAGCGCCAAGCGGATGGCTGGCTGACCAGGCTACCCGAGTCGAATGCCGCCACGGGCCCGAATTTTCTACGAACGACTATCTCCCAACGACCACTGGGGTGAATCGGGGCTCACCATTCATTCCGATTCTGGCAAACGGGCCCGGCGCGAGTAGACGTATTCCATCGGCGCGATTCAGGGGGAAGAATTGAGCCGCTTATTGACCGCCCGCATGGCCGCGCTGTCGATCGCGGCTTGTGCCATCGCGGCCCCGGCGGTCGCTCAGCGAACCGGTGAAAATGCGGTTACAGCTGCCGATGATGCGTTTGGCACCAGCGTCGGCAATGAGACGATCGGGCTATACAGCACCGACGAGGTCCGGGGCTTCAGCCCGGCGGCGGCCGGCAACATCCGAATTGACGGCCTTTATCTCGGCGGGATCGTCATCGGTAATCAGCGCATCCAGTCGGGGTCAACCGTTCGCGTCGGCTTGTCGGCTCAAGGCTACCCCTTCCCCGCACCGACCGGCATTGTAGAGCTGTCCCTGCGCCCGGCAGGAACGGAGCCGGCCCTTTCCGGCGTTCTTTACGGCGGTATCGCAGGCCAGAACGGGTTCGATCTCGACGGGCAGCTGCCGATCAGCAACACGCTGAGCTTGGCAGGGGGCATCGCCTTCAACCGCTATATCGACTTCCCGGGCGGGGATTATGGCGATTATCTGGACATTGGCATCGCCCCGGCCTGGCGCCCGCGCGAGGGGACTGAGGTGCGCGCTTACTATGGCGTTCAATTCGGCCCGACCGATCGCAGCACGCCTTTCACCTTCGTCGCCGGGTCGGAGCTTCCGCCAGAACTTCCCAACCATTTCCAAGGCCAGAAATGGGCCGGTTGGAAGAACCGGTTTGATACGACGGGACTGTTCGGCCACACCACTTTTGGCAACTGGCGGCTGAGCGGTGGCCTGTTCCATCATGTGATTGACAGCAAGCGCAGCTACAACACGCTGTTCGTCAACGCCCAGAGCAACGGCAGCGCCCATTATATAGTCAACATCCATCCGCGGCGCACGACCACCTCCAACGCCGGCGAAATCCGACTGTCGCGTCAATTGGACGAGGGTCCGCGGCATCATGTTGTTCACTTTTCGCTTAAGGGCCGGTCCCGGACCGGTGATTTCGGCGGGGAGCAAGTCGTCGATTTCGGCACAGTCAACCTCAGCGAGGTTCCGCCGGCATTCCCTGAGCCGGACGTCGAGTTCGGCGATGAAACCAAGGACGAGGTGCGCCAATATACGGCCGGGCTAGCCTATCACGGCCGTTGGCAAAGCGTCGGCGAGATCAGCGTCGGCATTCAAAAGACCCGCTACCGCAAAACCGTGGAGCCGCCCCAAGATCCGGCAATTATCACCCGCGCGGACCCGTGGCTGTGGAACGGAACGCTGGCCGTCAATCTTGCAAAGGGGTTAGTCGCCTATGCCGGCTACACCCAAGGCCTGGAGGACAGCGGAGTTGCGCCGGAGATTGCGGTCAACCGCAGCGAGGCCCCTCCCGCGCTCCGCACGTCACAGCGTGACATTGGCCTGCGCTATGCGATCGGGCCGATGCGGCTGGTGGTCGACGGCTTTGACGTTCGCAAACCCTATTTCAACCTTGGCCCCGACCTCAATTATGCCCAGCTCGGCACGGTCCGCCACCGCGGCCTCGAAATCTCGCTCGCCGGCGAACCGATCAAGGGGCTGAACGTGGTCGCTGGCGCGGTAATGATGAAACCGCGAGTCAGCGGGCCTGGGGTGGATCTCGGCCTCATCGGTAAGAAACCAGTCGGCCAGGCCGAGCGCTCGGTCAGCCTCTATCTGGACTATCGCCTGCCGTGGACGCCTAGATTATCCCTGAACCTCGGCGTTCAGCATCTTGGCAAGCGCCCGGCCAACGTTGACAATTCGCTGATCGTTCCTGGCCGTACGCTCGTCAATTTGGGTACCCGCTACCGCTTCCAACTCGCGGATTTCCCAGCAACGCTCCGCTTGCAGCTGACCAACCTGTTCAATGATTATGCGTGGAATGTGACCGGTGGTGGCGGCTTTCGCCGCGTCCCACCCCGGCGAGCCAACGCCAGCCTGTCGGTCGACTTCTAGGTCTGGAGCGCATCCCTCACCGCCTGGTCGAGCGCGGCGGGGCGAAACGGCTTGGCGAGGATGATCGCTCCGGGTGCCGCGGCGCGTATCGCCTCGGTCTCGCTGTAACCGGAAACGAACAAGATCGGCTGGTCGGCCGTGCTGGCGAGAATCCGTTGCGCGACCTCGGCCCCGGACAGGCCAGGCATGACATAATCGATGATTACCAGGTCGGGCTTTGTCTCGGCATAGCGACGGATACCCTGTTTGCCGTCCGCCGCCTCGATCACGCGGTGGCCATATTCGGCCAAGGTAGCGGCGATGAAGCTGCGCACGTCGTCGTCGTCGTCGATCACCAGCACCGATGCACCGCCGCGCTCGCGGCGAAGCTCATCACCCGTCCTGCCACCGCTCAGTGGTACTTCTCCGTCCTGCTCGGCTCGCCGGAAGAACAGCTTGACCGTCGTGCCGACCCCAGGCTCGCTCTCGATCCGAGCGGTGCCGCCCGACTGACGCGCCATGCCATAAACCATCGACAGGCCCAGCCCGGTGCCCTTACCGACCTCTTTGGTGGTGAAGAATGGTTCGAACGCGCGCGCCGCAATGTCCGGCGTCATGCCACTGCCGGTGTCGGCAATCGCCAACTCGATATAATCGCCGGAATCCAACTCCGGGTCATCCTGGACCCGGACTAGCTGGCTGGTAAATGTTAACGTGCCGCCATCGGGCATCGCGTCGCGGGCGTTGATCGCGAGATTGAGCACGCCGACCTCAAGCTGGGTCGGGTCGGCCATCACCGGGATGAGATAATCGTCGAGGTCGAATTTCTTGTCGATCCCCGGTCCCAGCACGTTGCGCAGGATCGGCCCCATTTCCTCGATCAGCGGCGCGACATAAGTCGGCTTGACCTCCAGCCTCTGGACCCGGCTGAAGGCCAGCAATTGAGCGGTCAGCCGCGCCCCGCGCTCGGCCGCCGACAAAGCATTGGCCGCGTAGCGTTGCAGCCTTTTGTCCTCGATCCCCTTTTGGATCAGGTCCAGGCCACCAACTACGACGGTCAACAAATTGTTGAAATCATGCGCTATCCCACCAGTGAGCTGGCCGAGCGCTTCCATTTTTTGGCTTTGGCGGAGCTGGTCCTGGGCCTGCTTCAGGTCGGTGATGTCGCGCGCTTCGAACAGCAAATAGGGTATATCGCCGTCGCCGGTGCGCACCGGTTGAATCGACACGTCGAGCACCGAGGTCGGTGCGCCCTCCCGCTCCATCAGCACTTCGGCGCGAAAGATGTCGCCGCGGGCCGCGCTGGCCACGCCCTCTTTCAACGTTTCCACATGCTGGGGAAAATGTTTGACCGTCGGCGACTCCCACAGCAGCAGGCCGATGGCGCGGCGCGGATCCTCGTCACGCCATGTCGCCGGCGTTTTGTTGACCTCGACCACCGTGCCGTCGGGCTTCAACAAGACGACGATTTCCATCACTGTGTCGAAGATCGCGCGGAAGCGGGCCTCGCTCGCGGTCAACTCGACCGTCCGCTCGGTGACCAGCGCCTTGAGGTTGCCTTCCGCTTCCTTCTCGGCGGTGACGTCCATCGCAACACCGATGAACCCGATCAGTTCGCCGTCCGGCCCGAAGCGGGGCTGCGACACCGATCGAAGCCAGTGATATTCACCGTCAGGGCCGCGGTAGCGCGCCTCGAGCGTGAACGGGGCAAGGCTCGCCTCACCCGCGATGCTGTCGGCTGTCACCCGGTCGAGGTCGTCGGGATGAAGCGCGGTCCGCCAGTCGAACAGGCAGGCTTCCTTGATGCCAAGCCCGACAAACTCCGCATAAGCGTCGTTGACGAAGTCGCGTGTGCGGTCGAGCCGGCTGACCCACATCGGCAAGGGTGCTGAATCGGCAATTCGGCGGAACCGCGCCTCACTCTCCCGTAGCGCCGCTTCCGAGGCGCGCTGCTCGGTCACATCCTCCACGACCATGATGACGCCGCCAACGCTGCCGTCCGGCAGGTAGTGAGGTACATATTGCGCCTGGGTCGCCAACGGTCCGCGAGTGGGATGGTCGAAAGCAGCTGCGAACCATTGTTTTTCGCCGTTCAGCGCGGCTTCGAGCGTTTCCTTGCGGATTTCATAATTGGCCTCGCCCATCACCTCACGCACCGAACGGCCGAGAATTTCTGCGCGCGGCCGTTCAAACCAATCGGCGATCGGCCGGTTCAGAAAGCGGTAGACCAGATCCCGATCGACATAGGCGATCATCACCGGCAGCGAATCGGCAATCGCCAAAATGCCGTGGAAGTCGAACATGGCGGGTGCGGGGGACGCATCGCCCGCTGGCTTGTCGGTCGTCGACTCGCTTACCCCCCGGTGCGCCATGGCCAAAAACTGCTCTCATTTAAGGGGAGAGTCACGCACCCTGTGGATAAGTCGGGTGAACGACTCGATGTTCAGTCGAAATGCAGCCGCCGATAGCGGCCGCGAAAATAGAGCAACGGATCAAGCCCCGGCTCGAAGGTCGCCTTGACCACCTCACCAACCAGAATGAAATGGTCGCCTCCCTCGTGCACCGCGTGCCGAGCGCATTCGAACACCGACAACGAGTCCATCAGCACCGGCACCCCGTGCTCGCCCATTGACCATTCGGTCAGCCCGAAGCGATCTTCGACCCGGGTCGAGAAGGTAATCGAAGCCGGCTGCTGCCCGGTTTGGAGTACATTGACCGCGAACCGCTCGGCCCGCCCGAGCGCCGCCGCGCTGGCCGAGTTAAGCGCCACGCACACCAGCAGTAGCGGCGGGTCGAGACTGAGCGCGGTGAAGCTGTTGGCGGTCAGGCCAACCGGATTTTTCTCGTCATCAAGGCAGGTCACCACCGTGACCCCGGTGGCGAAGCAGCCAAGCGCATCGCGCAGCGTCCGCGGATCGGACCCTGTGCGATATTCCTGCGGCAAGGCGGCGTCACTCATCGCCGTCGCCATAGCGGCAGCCCGTTGCCCCTGTCACCTAGCCAGCGCGCTCAAGCCCGCCAGATCGAGCGATTCAAGGGCCGCCGCCGTGCCTTCGAGTGAATCCGAGACGAAATAGAGCGGCTGGAAGACATCGTTGCGATAGGGCGTGTTCGCGGCAGCAGGCAGCGTAAAGCGCGGCCGCGACAAGTCCGCTTCAAGCGCGACATGCGCTTCGCCAAAGCTCGACGCGAGCCCGGCGCCAAGAATTTTCACCTCTCCCGCCTCGCGCGCCAGCCCGAACTCGACCGTGTGCCAATATAGCCGGGCGATAATCTCGCCATGCCCGGCCGCGATCGCCGCCACGCCGAGCCGCCCGAGCGCCTGCATCAGCCGCGCCACCGGCGGGTGCGCCAGCATCGGCACGTGGCCGAAGATGTCGTGGAAGCAGTCGGGCTCCGTCAAATAGTCGAGGTTGTCGGCGCCGCGAATGAAGTTGCCGATCGGGAATCGCCGCTCGGCCAGCATCGCGAAGAAGGCCGCGTCCGGGACGATGCCCGCGACCGAGGCCAGCCCCCAACCGGTCTCGGGTTGAAGCCGAGCGTTCAATCGCCCAAGCTCGGGAATCCCTGGCTCGTCGAGCCCCAGCGCCGGGATTCCGGCCAGAAACGGGGCCACGATCCGGTTCCCGAGATACGGCACTTGCCGTGTGAACAGCGTGTCCCAAACGCGATGCTCTTCCGCCGTGAATCGCGCCCAATCCTGCGGCACCAGATAGTCGCGCCAACTGGCGGGTGGGCGATCGGCGTTGCTGAAATCGGATTGGTACATCGGACGCTCCTTGAATGGGCAATAAAAAACCCCGCCGGAGCGAGGCTTGGCGGGCGGTGGGTCGGACCGGGACACGATGCCTCAGCCGGTTTCCACCGCGCCAGGATAATAGGAAACCGCCGCGGCCGGGGAGGAGCGAAGAAGCGAGCGGCACTGATCGGCGAGGCGGTTCATGGCTCCTCCTTATCGCCTTAACCCGCTGAACGCTAGCTGTCCGAGCGGACATCGCTTGTTGCGATAACGAAACTAGTGGAACTTTTGTTCCACGCCGGCATTAGGCATTCAAACGAAAGAGCAGCGAAATGAACAAGTTAGTCCTGGCACTGGCGGCAGGAGCGTTCGCCCTGTCGGCGCCCCTTACCCCCGCGATTGCCTCGGTCGAGACCGAAGAAGCGCGCACGGCTGCGCTCGACGCAGCAGAGCTGGCGCGCCAGGACATGATTGCCACGTTCGGCGACAAGCAACTCAAGCCGGGCCAATATTTGTGGGACGCTGACGCCCCCGCTTCGGGCCCGGTCCGGGTGGTGATCAGTCTCGCCGATCAGATGGCCTATCTCTACCGCGGGGGTACGCTGGTTGCAGTGTCGACCATCTCCAGCGGCAAGTCGGGCAACGATACGCCCACCGGCATCTTCCCGATTCTAGCCAAGAAACCGATTTATCACAGCCGCAAATACGACAATGCGCCGATGCCGTTCATGCAGCAGATTGATGAGTATGGCATCGCTCTGCACGCCGGCATGAACCCCGGCTATCCCGCCTCGCACGGCTGCGTCCGCCTGCCGGCGAAATTCGCGGCCAAGCTTTATGGCGTGACCGAGCTCGGATCGGAAGTCCTGATCGCGAGCTGACGCGTCAAGCGAGGGCGTCGATCGCACTCGCCAGCGCTACATCCCGCTCGGTCACCCCGCCGGCATCATGGCTGGTCAGGCGGAAGTCCACGCGATTCCAAACATTGGTGAATTCGGGATGATGGTCGACCTTCTCGGCGTGCATCGCGACGCGGGTGAGGAAGGCGAACGCCTCCGAAAAATCGGCGAACCGAAAACTCTTCTCGATTGCCTTGCCGTCGCCGCTCGCGGTCCAGCCGCCGGGGATGTCCATGGTCATTCCTCGTCTTGCCAACCATAGCGGGCGGCCCAAAAATCGCCGCTCCGCAGGCAGGTTATCCGACCATGCCGCGCGAATGCCCCAAATGCCAAGGCTCCAGGGACGAGGGCTAGTTATCGCGTCCTGAGTCG
Source organism: Sphingomonas sp. (assembly GCF_013816785.1). Taxonomy (GTDB): domain Bacteria; phylum Pseudomonadota; class Alphaproteobacteria; order Sphingomonadales; family Sphingomonadaceae; genus Sphingomicrobium. Next base: position 30,117 of record NZ_JACDDV010000007.1, read on the forward strand.
TGTGAAAACCCTGTCCTATTGTAACCGTATAGGTTATATGTCGCTCGATGTGCGCCCTTGCTTCCTGGATCACCCTTCTTTGCGCGACCAGAACACGCGCGGCCATCGAACGGCACGGATTCGTGCTCCACCATCAACTTCATCAACTTTCCCTCCGTGGAAATCCAACGGATCGCGTTCCCGGCCTTGCCAATTTGCCCTTCGCGGAGCAGGGACTCGGGCCGAAAAGGAGATTTTCGCCATGGCCACCGCCACCGCCGAGAAAAGCCCGCTCGGCCTCGACAATCCGATGGGCACCGACGGCTTCGAATTTGTCGAATATGCCGCGCCCGACCCCGAGCTGCTGCGCTCGCTGTTCGCCAAAATGGGATTCCCCGCCGTCGCGACCCACAAGCGCAAGAATGTCACGCTCCACCGCCAGGGCGACATCAGCTTCATCATCAACGCCGAGGCGAATAGCTTCGCCGAGGAATTCGCCAAGGACCACGGACCGTGCGCCTGCGCCATGGCGTTCCGCGTCAAGGATGCCAAGGCAGCGCACGCCCGCGCGCTCGAACTGGGCGCGATCGACCTCAAATCGGACGTCGCCGAGGGTGAGCTCGACATTCCGGCTATCGAGGGCATCGGCGGCTCGCGCCTCTATCTGGTCGACCGCTACGGCGCCGCCGGATCGATCTACGACGTCGATTTCGACTTCGAGCCGGGCTTCGAGGCGATGGAGGCCGACGCCGCCAGCCACCTCACCTACCTCGACCATCTGACCCACAATGTGAACCGCGGCCGGATGAACCATTGGGCCGAATTCTACGAACGGCTCTTCAACTTCCGCGAAATCCGCTACTTCGACATCGAGGGCAAGCAGACCGGACTTATTTCCAAGGCGATGACATCGCCCTGCGGCAAGCTTCGCATCCCCTTGAACGAGAGCCAGGACGACAAGAGCCAGATCGAGGAGTTTTTGCGCGATTACAAAGGCGAAGGCATTCAGCATATCGCGCTGGGGTCAGACGACATTTATGCCGCGGTCGACATCCTGCGCAGTCGCGGCATTCCGTTCCAGGACACGCCAGACACTTATTACGAGTTGGTCGACGAACGGGTGAAGGACCACGGCGAACCGACCGCCGAACTTGAAAAGCGTCGCATCCTGGTCGACGGCGCCCCGACCGAGGACCAGGGCCTGTTGCTCCAGATCTTCACCCAAAATGTGATCGGCCCGATCTTCTTCGAGATCATCCAACGCAAGGGCAATGAGGGTTTCGGCGAGGGCAATTTCAAGGCCTTGTTCGAGAGCATCGAGCTTGATCAGATGCGGCGAGGGGTCATCTAACAGGCATGACAGACGCCTTTATCTGCGATGGCGTTCGCACGCCGATCGGCCGCTACGGCGGGGCACTAAGCTCGATCCGCGCTGACGACCTCGCGGCCGTTCCGATCAAGGCGCTGATCGAACGCAACCCCGACGTCGACTGGTCGGCGCTCGACGACGTCATCCTCGGCTGCGCCAACCAGGCCGGCGAGGACAACCGCAACCTCGCGCGCATGGCCGCGCTCCTTGCCGGCCTGCCCGACAGTTCGGGCGGAGTAACCTTGAACCGCCTGTGCGGCTCGGGGCTCGACGCGGTGGCGATGGCGGCGCGCTCGATCCACAGCGGCGACGCCGACCTGATCATCGCCGGCGGCAGCGAAAGCATGAGCCGCGCGCCCTTCGTCATGCCTAAGGCAACCGCGGCGTTCGACCGCAATGCGGAAATCTACGACACCACTATTGGCTGGCGCTTCGTCAACCCGAAGATGCGCGACGCCTATGGCGACGACACCATGCCGAGCACTGCCGAAAATGTGGCGGACGAATTTTCCGTCTCCCGCGAGGACCAGGATGCTTTTGCCCAACGCAGCCAGGAACGCGCCGCCGCCGCCCATGCCAATGGCCGCTTTGCCACCGAAATCGTCCCGGTCTCCATTCCCCAGCGCAAGGGAGGTGCGCTGCTCGTCGACCAGGACGAACATCCGCGCCTGACCAGCCTCGACGCGCTCGCCAAATTGAAGCCGATCGTCCGCAAGGACGGCACCGTCACCGCTGGCAACGCCAGCGGAGTCAACGACGGCGCCGCCGCGCTGATCGTGGCCACCGAGAACGCGGCCAAGCGCCACGGCCTGACCCTCCGCGCCCGCATCCTTGGTGCCGCGGTTGCCGGGGTGCCGCCAAGGATCATGGGGATCGGTCCCGCCCCCGCCTCGAAGAAATTGCTCGCCCGGCTCGGCATCGCCCTGGACGAGATCGACCTGATCGAACTCAACGAAGCCTTCGCCGCCCAAGGCCTCGCCGTGCTTCGCCAGCTCGGCATCGCCGACGACGCGCCGAAGGTAAATCCCAACGGCGGCGCCATCGCCTTGGGCCACCCGCTTGGCATGTCCGGCGCTCGCCTCGCTCTCACGGCGACCGAGGAACTGCAGCGCACCGGCGGCCGCTACGCTCTCGCCACCATGTGCATCGGCGTTGGCCAGGGCATCGCCCTCGCTCTCGAACGGGTGTGAGCAACCTTGCCGCCATCGAGGCGGTGCTCGCCGCCGTCCCCGATCCGGAAATCCCGGCGGTATCGGTGGTCGACCTCGGCATCGTCCGACAGGTCACCGAGGAAAAGGTGACGATCACCCCGACCTATTCGGGCTGCCCGGCGACTCTATTTATCGAACAATCGATCCGCGAAGCGCTCGACGCCGCCGGCTTTCGCCAAGTCGCCATTGAGACGGTGCTGTCACCCCCGTGGACCACCGACTGGATTAGTGACGCCGGCAAATCCAAATTGCAGGCCTACGGCATCGCCCCGCCCGACCTCGCCAAGGCGGCGACCTGCCCGCAATGCGGATCGGCCGACACCGAGGAAGTCAGCCGTTTCGGCTCAACCCCATGCAAGGCGCAGTGGCGCTGCAAGGCCTGCCTCGAACCCTTCGACCGCTTCAAATGCCACTAGCCACATTGGCCGCGGTGGAGGAGCTTGTGGTCGGCCAACACCAGCGCAACCATCGCCTCGACCACTGGCGCGCCGCGAATGCCGACGCAGGGATCATGGCGGCCCCTGGTCGAGGCCTCGACTTCGTTGCCCGCCGCATCAATGCTGGCGATGGGGATGCGGATCGAGCTGGTCGGCTTGAACGCCACCCGGACGACGATCGGCTGCCCGGTCGAAATGCCACCGGCAATCCCGCCGGCATGGTTGCTCTCGAAGGCGGCGCCCGCCCGCATTGCGTCCGCATTCTCGCTGCCCTTGAGCCGTGCCGCACCGAAGCCGTCGCCGATCTCGACACCCTTGACCGCGTTGATCCCCATGCACGCCGCTGCGAGTTCGGCGTCGAGCTTGGCATAGATCGGCGCGCCCCAGCCAGCAGGCACGCCGGTAGCCGCGCATTCGATCACCGCGCCAAGGCTGTCGCCACCCATGCGCGCTTCATCGAGCAGGGCGTCCCATCTGGCGGCATCTCCCTCGCCTCCGATCACGACCACTCTCGCCGAAATTTCGATCTCGGGAATCACCAGCCGCGCCACCGCCCCGCCGGCGACCCGCATCGCCGTTTCGCGGGCCGACGCTCTTCCCCCGCCGCGCGGATCGCGAAAAAACCCGTATTTGGCGTCATAGGCATAATCGGCATGGCCCGGCCGATAGGGCGCATCGGCCGGATAATCAGCGCTGCGGGCATCGATATTGTCGATCATCATCGCGATCGGCGTGCCGGTCGTGCGGCCCTCGTAAACCCCCGACAAGATGCGCACCTTGTCGGGTTCCTGCCGCGCCGAGACATTCTTGTCGGTGCCGGGCCGGCGCAGGTCGAGGAAGCCTTGGACGTGCGCCTCGTCGAGCCCCAGCCCGGGCGGGCAGCCGTCGATCACGCAGCCGATCGCTGGCGCATGGCTTTCGCCCCAGGTCGTCAGCCGCAATAGATGCCCAAAGCTGTTGATGCTCATTGGATGTCGGCCCCCACGGATCGCATCACCTCGATAAAGCCAGGGAAGCTGGTGGCAATCATTTCGGCCTGATCGACCTCGACCGGCTGTTCAGCGGCCAGACCGAGAGTGAGGAAGGCCATGGCGATGCGGTGGTCGCCGTGGGTAACGACGCTGGCCCCGCCGCGCACCGCGCCACGGCCAAAAATGCGTAAGCAATCGCCGTCGGCAACCGCCGCCACCCCACAGGCGATGAGCCCGGCGACCACCGCGCCCAGGCGGTCGCTTTCCTTGACGCGCAGTTCAGCCAGCCCCTCGATTAGGCTCTCGCCGTCGGCAAAGGCGCAAGCGACCGCCAGCGCAGGAATCTCGTCGATCATCGCCGGAATTTGCGAAGCGTTGACCTGGCATGGCGAAAGCAGGGAATGCCGGATACGAACATCGGCGATGATCTCGCCCGACTGCAGCCGTTCCTGCGATAGCGACAGGTCCGCGCCCATCGCCTCGAGCGTCTCGTAAAGCCCGGTCCGCAGCGGATTGACGATCACGCCGCGCGCGGCGACTTCCGATCCGGGCACGACCACCGCCGCGACCAGTGGAAAGGCGGCAGACGAGGGATCGGCGCCGATTGTAATGTTGCACCCGATGAGCCCGCGCGGCTTGCCCAGACGGACCACGCCTTCTTGAACGGATACCTCACAGCCAAACTGGCCGAGCATGATCTCACTATGGTCGCGGCTCGGTACCGGCTCGATGACCGCCACTGGCGCGCCGGTTCCCAATCCGGCCAGCAGGATCGCCGACTTGACCTGCGCCGAGGCCGGGTCGTTGACATGCTCGATTCCGCCCAGCCTTGCGCCATGCACCGTCAGCGGCAGCCGATCGTCGCCCTCGATCCATGCCCCCATCCGCCCCAGCGGCGCAATCACCCGGCGCATCGGCCGGGCCGACAGCGAACCGTCACCGGTGAAGGTCACGCTAACCCCTTCCATCCCCGCCACCGCGCCGATCAGCAGCCGCGCCGCGGTGCCGCTATTGCCGCAATCGGCCGGATCAACGGGCGAGGTCCAGCGCGCGCCCTCGACTCGCCACTCGTTCGGTTCCAACCGGTCGACCTTCGCCCCGAACGCCGCCACCGCTCGCGCCGTCGCCAGCACGTCGTCGCTTTCGAGCAGGCCGGAAATGCGCGTCTCGCCCTTCGCCATTGCCCCGAGGATCAATGCCCGGTGCGAGCAGCTCTTGTCGCCGGGAATCGCCACTTCGCCGCCGAGCGGACCGCGCCGCCGGGCGACCAGCCTCACGCCGTGCGCGCTTTCGCCGGGGCGAGCAGGGCGGCTAGATGGTCGGCCAGGTCGATCGTTTGAGTGCGATTGAGCCGGGGGTCGCACGCCGTCAGCCAGTTTGCGTCCAGTTCGTCGACCGATGCCGGTCCGCGCCCGCCGAGGCACTCGGTCACATCGAGCGCGCTCATTTCCAAGTGCACCCCGCCGGCATGAACGCCCTCGACACGGGCGATGGCGACGAAGGCATCGATCTCGGCGAGGATGTCAGGCAAGCGGCGGATCTTGCGCGTGCCCGCCACTGTGGTGTTGCCGTGCATTGGGTCGATCGTCCAGATCGCCGCCAGCCCCGCTTCGCGCGTCGCTCGCATCAGCGGAGGCAGCACCTCGCCGATGGTCCGCGCGCCGAAGCGGCCGATCAGCACGAGTTTGCCCGGCCGGTTGGCGGGATCAAGACGGTCGCACAAGGCGAGCAGATCGTCGGCGTCCAGCGCCGGCCCACATTTTACCCCGACGACATTCTCGATTCCCGACAGATAATCGGCATGGGCGCCGTCCACCTCGCGCGTGCGGTCGCCGAGCCACAGCATATGCCCCGAAGTCGCCCACCAACGGCCCTCCGCGTCGCGGCGAGTTAGCGCTTGCTCGTAGGGCAGCAGCAGCGCCTCGTGGCTGGTGAAGATCGGCCGCCCCGGCTCTCGCGCGGCGGCGAGGCTGGCGGCCGCGCCGACCGACTGGAGGTGGGCGCGGATCATTCGCGCCGGATCAGGTTGGCGGGCGACGGTATCGAACGCTGCGCCGTTGATGATGTCGCCGCGATAGGCCGGCAGAGTCGAATGCTCCTGCGTCTCCAGGGCGGACGTGCGCGGCTTGGCGAACTGACCGGCGATGCGGGCAATCTCGATCAACGGGCCGCCCGCGACCGGGTCGAGCCGCGCGGCCATCGCGTCGAACAGGCTGGCAAGGCTAGCGACCCGCTCGGCGACCGGATCGTCGAAGCTTTCGGCGCAATCGCCGCCCTGGAGTAGCAAGCCGCGATCGCCAGCGAGCGTCGCCATGGCAATGCGAAGGTGGCGCGCCTCGTCGATCGCAATCACTGGTGGAGCGGCGGCCAGCCGCGCCTCGACTGCCGCCAGCGCATGCGCATCGGCATAGGTCGGCTGCTGGCGCGCGCGGCGTCGACGCCACGAAGCGGGGTGCCAGCCCTCAGTGGAGATTAGCGTCGCACTCATCGCCGTCGCCCTAGCGCAAAGCCGCGCGCCGCACCAAGAGCTGTTGCGCGAGCGAATGGCTTGACGAACCCCGGCGCACCGCGCTTGGCAACCGTCATGCAACACTATGACGCGATCATCCTCGGCGCCGGGGCCGCCGGCATGATGGCCGCGAAGGTCGCCGGACAGCGCGGGCGGCGAGTGCTCCTGATCGATCACGCCGATGCGCCCGGCAAGAAGGTCCTGATCTCGGGCGGCGGCCGATGCAATTTCACCAACATCCACTCCGCGCCCGACCGCTTCATCTCCGCCAATCCGCATTTCATGAAATCGGCGCTGGCTCGCTACACGGCGCAGGATTTCATCGACCTGGTCGATCGCCACGGGATCGCCTGGCATGAAAAGACCCTCGGCCAGCTATTCTGCGACGGCTCAGCGCGGCAAATCGTCGACATGATGTGGGGCGAATGCGCGGCCGGGGGTGTGGTATTGTGGCTTGGCCATCCGGCGGAAGTCGAACGAGCCGGCGAGGGCTTTGTTATTCGCTGCAGTGCTCGCTCGGCCTTCGCACCACGCCTCGTTCTGGCCACCGGCGGGCCGTCGATCCCCAAGATGGGCGCGACCGGCTTCGCTTATGATTTGGCCAAGAGTTTTGGGCTGAAGCTGATCGAGCCACGGCCAGCGTTGGTGCCGCTGACCTTGGCCGGCGATGAATTGCTGTTCCGTGACCTCTCCGGCGTCTCCACCCAGGTCGTCGCAAAGGCTGCTCGCGGCCCCGCCTTCCGCGAGGCGGCGCTGTTCACCCATCGCGGCCTGTCGGGACCAGCGATCCTCCAAGTCTCGAGCTACTGGCGAAACGGTGAAGCAGTAACTGTCGACTTCCTGCCAGGCGACGTCCCCGGCCAGCTGCGAGAGGCCAAGCGCGTTGATCCTCGACAGCCCGCATATCGCCCGCTCGAGGCTTACCTTCCGTCGCGCCTCGCCGGAACGCTAGCTGAACGTATCGGGCTCGCGGGTCCCCTCGGGGAGCTGACCGACCGCGATCTCGACGAGGCTGAGCAAAGGCTTCGCGCTTGGGCCTTCACCCCCAATGGCAGCGAAGGCTTCGCCAAGGCCGAGGTCACCATCGGCGGCATTTCGACCGCCGAGCTGTCCTCGCGCTCGATGGAGGCGGTGAACATCCCCGGCCTTTTCATCATCGGCGAGGCGGTCGACGTGACCGGCTGGCTCGGCGGGTATAATTTCCAATGGGCGTGGACGAGCGGCGTCGCGGCTGGAGACGCGCTTTAGCCCGGCTTTGTGCCCGGCTGCCGCAGCGAACCGCTTAGTTTATTGTGCAAGTGCGAAATAAAGTGCAACCGCATCCTCAATCGGGCGTTGGTCGAGTCGGGTGCGAAATGTGTTTCGCCCCGCCACCAAAACAAAGTCGGGGCGTAATGTTCGACATCAACCAACTGATTGAGACCAACGACCGCGATTCGCCACCCGCGAGCCGCCGCAGCCCGGTCGCGCACCTGGCGCTGATCGGCAATGCCCTGCCGCGCAAATGCGGGCTGGCGACCTTCACCAGCCATGTCGCCGACGCGCTGCGCCTGCGCTACCCGGCAATGCGACTCGACCATTACGCGATGGATGATGGCAGCGGCGTCGCCTATCCGCACGACATCACCACCATCGACGCTTCCTCGCGCGCCGCTTACCGTGATGCGGCCGCCGAAATCGAACGTAGCGGCGCCGACGCCATCTGGCTTCAGCATGAATATGGGATTTTCGGTGGCGAGGCGGGTTCGCATATCCTCGAGCTAATTGAGGCGACCCGCTTGCCGCTGATCGTCTCGCTCCATACCATTCTCGACGAAGCGACGCCCGCGCAGGAAGAAGTGATGCGGCGATTGCTCGCCCGCGCAGAGCATATCGTGGTGATGGGTGAGCAGGGGCGCAAGATACTCCGCCGCCGTTACGGCGCGGACATGCGGCGCGTATCGCTCATTCCGCACGGCGTGCCCGACCGTCCCTTGCGCGATCCCGACGAGCTTAAGGGGCGCTTTGGCTGGCAGGGTCGCCAGGTGCTGATGACTTTCGGCCTGCTTGCCCCAAACAAGGGCATACGGCACATGATCGAGGCGATGCCCGCGGTTGTCGAGGCACATCCCGACGCGTTGTACGTCATTGTGGGCGCGACCCATCCCAATCTGGTTCACCATGAGGGCGAGGCGCATCGCCATGCGCTCATGTCGCTGGCGTGCCAACTGGGCGTGGGCGAGCATATCCGGTTCACCGACTCGTTTGTCGAGCAGGAGGAACTGCTCGACATGCTCCAGGCCAGCGACCTCTACGTCACGCCATATCTCAACATGGGCCAGGTCACCTCGGGGACGCTGAGCTACGCGGTCGCGGTCGGCAAGCCGGTCATCGCCACTCCCTATATCCACGCCCGCGAGATATTGGCCGAGGAGCGCGGAATTATCGTCCCCGCGGCAGATCCGGCTGCGCTCGCCGAGGCCGCCAACGCCTTGCTATCGGACGACCAGCGCCGGCTGGCGATGGCGCGCGCGGCCCACGCGCATGGCCGCGGCATGTTGTGGCCAAGTATGGTCGAGCGCACGCTCCTGCCGCTTGCCGAGCGGCCGCAACGCAAGGATCGCGCTAAGCCCGCCGAAGCCCGATCCATGCCGGTCATCCCACTGGATGCGATCCGGCGGATGAGCGATTCGGTCGGCATGTTGCAGCATGGCATCCTGAGCGTTCCCGACCGGGACCATGGCTATTGCATTGACGACAATGCGCGGGCCCTGATGGTCATGGCGCTCCGCGGTGAGGGCGAAGAGGAACGTCGTCACGAAGCTCGCTATGCTGCGTTTGTGCAGCATGGTTGGAATCCCGACACCGGTCGCTTCCGCAACTTCATGGGTTATGATCGCCGCTGGCTCGAAACGACCGGCTCCGAGGATAGTAACGGCAGAACTCTGTGGGCCTTGGGGGTCGCTGCGGCGCAATCTCCCTCGGCCGCGATCCGCGATTGGGCGCGGCACCTGTTCGACCAGACCGCTCCGCATCTCCACGACATGCCCCATACGCGATCGCGGGCATTTGCCGCGCTTGGCGGTTATGCGCTGCTCGCAGCTCGCCCCGGGCATGCCCGCGCGCTCAATTTCCTCCGCTCGTCGAGCGAGCTACTGTTGCGCCATCATAGCGCCGCCTCGCGCCACGATTGGAACTGGTTTGAGCCCGAGATGGCCTATGACAATGCCCGCTTGCCCGAGGCGCTGATCCGCGCGGGACAGGCACTGGATAAGCCCGCCATGATCGACCTCGGCGTCGGCGCGCTCAAATGGCTGGTTGGCCAGCAGACGGGCCCGCGGGGCACGTTCCGGCCGATCGGTTGCCACGGGTTCAGCCGCCCCTATGCCCCGCCGCTCGCATTCGACCAGCAGCCGCTCGAGGCGGCAGCAACCATCGACGCCGCCGCCGCCGCCTTTGAAGCAACGGGCGATGGCTATTGGCGCGATGTCGCCAGCCACGCCTTCGGCTGGTTTTTCGGCGACAATGACGCCGGCATCCCCATCGCCATTCTGGATGAAGGCGGATGCCATGACGGGTTGATGGCTACGGGCATCAATCGCAATCAGGGCGCCGAATCAATCCTGTCGGTCCACCTTGCCGCACTCCGGATGAAATTGACGTTCGGGGCGACTGTTCGGGCTGGACAGACGCGTTCGACGCCCTCAGAAGCGAGGCCTTTCGCCGACGCTTCCTGAGGTTCATGATCCAATCCAGTCTGCACCCGCTTCGGCTCAAGGCCGATCCGTCCCGGGTTGTCGTCCGTCCATTCCACCTCGCTTGGAAAGGGGTGGTCTCCGGTTCGGGACGCGCCAACCGGCTGGTCAGCGCTGTGCTGTCGCTAGACGACCGGGAAATCGGGCGACAGCTCAAGCTGGTGATGCGCGATTTCGAACAGCGTCACTGGCAGACGCGCAAGATTTTCCTGAAACGCTTCAAGCAAATCTGCGCGTTGCTCGACCTGTCGCTGGAGGGCGTTGGCGACAAGCGGCAGCAACTGATTGGTGCTTATTTCTGCCACGAGTACAGCTACGCCGCGGCGGCGCTCATGAACCCCAGCATCGTTCCACACCCTGACCAGAGCGGGCTCGACAAACACACCTGCCGCGTCCTGATGTCGCTGCGCGCGGTGGGCGAGGGGCACATCAGTTCGATCGCGTTCCGCGAGGGACTCGTCTCGGCCAAGGGCGGGTTCGAACTTGCACCCGAGCCACCGTTCGCGACCGCCGCCGACGCACCCGATGTCGACGGCATTTTTGAGGACGGCCCGATATCCGTGTTTCGCCACGAGGACAGCAATTTGTCGGGAACGGTGATCTTTCCCGTAACTCCGGCCCAGTCCAACGGGATCGAGGATCTTCGCCTCACCTCGTTTGTCCATGACGACGGCCGCATCGAATATTTTGGCACTTATACCGCCTTTTCGGGGCACGACATTCGTTCCGAATTGCTGCGCACCAGCGATTTTCGCAAGTTCGACCTAATCCCGCTGACCGGAACCGCCTCGCGCAACAAGGGCATGGCGTTGTTCCCACGCAAGATTGGTGGCCGTTACATGATGGTTGGGCGGCAGGACGGGCAAAACCTGTTTCTGCTGACGTCCGACAGCCTGACCAATTGGGACGAGGGCGAACTTCTGATGAGCCCCAAATATCCGTGGGAGTTCATCCAGATCGGCAATTGCGGTGCGCCGATCATGCTCGACGAGGGGTGGCTGCTTCTGACCCACGGCGTCGGCGCTATGCGGCAATATGCGATCGGCGCGGTGCTGCTCGACCTCGACGATCCGCGCAAGGTCATCGGTCGCACCCGCCATCCGATACTCACCGCCGAGAATGATGACCGCAACGGCTATGTCCCGAACGTCGTCTATACATGCGGGGCGATGACCGTCGGCGACCAGCTGTTCATGCCTTATGGAATTTCCGACAGCTCGGTCGGTTTCGCGTTCCTGCCGATCAAGGAATTGCTCGCGGCGATGAGCTGAAGGTCAGCCGCCGAGCTTCGCGACGATCAAGTCCGCGGACTGCTCGGGCGATAATTTGGTCGTGTCGATATGCAGGTCGGGCGCCTCGGGCGCTTCGTAAGGGCTGTCGATGCCGGTGAAGTTGTCGAGCTCGCCGGCCCTCGCTTTTTTGTAGAGCCCCTTGACGTCGCGCCGCTCGGCTTCCGCCAACGGAGCGTCGATGAAAATCTCCAGGAATCTTCCTTCGGGCAACATCGCCCGCACCATTTCGCGCTCGGCGCGGAACGGGGAAATGAAGGCAGTGATGACGATCAGCCCGGCATCGGCCATTAGTCTGGCCACCTCGCCGACGCGCCTGATGTTCTCGATTCGGTCGGCCTCGGTGAAGCCCAAATCGTGGTTGAGCCCGTGGCGGACGTTGTCTCCATCGAGCAGGAAGGTGTGCCGCCCCATCGCGTAGAGCTTCTTTTCCACCAGGTTGGCGATGGTCGATTTGCCTGCACCCGACAGGCCGGTGAGCCACAGCACTGCGGGGCGCTGATTCTTTAATCGTGCATGGGCCTCGGGCGTGACGTCGAGCGCCTGCCAATGAACGTTCTGGGCGCGGCGCAGACTGAAGTTGATCATCCCGGCGGCCACAGTCGTGTTGGCGATCTTGTCGATCAGGATGAAGCCGCCAAGCGCCCGACTGTCGGTATAGGGCTCGAACACGATCGGCCGGTCGGTCGCAATCTCGGCAACGCCGATCGCGTTCAGGTCCAGCGTCTTGGCCGCAAGATGCTCCATCGTGTCGATGTTGAGCGCATATTTGGGGGTATGGACTGTCGCCGAAACCGTCTGCGTCCCGATCTTGAGCCAATAGCCGCGCCCCGGGATCATTGGCTCCTCGTCCATCCACACGATCGTCGTGTCGAACTGATCGGCGGCCTGCGGCGGATCGGCGGCGGCAGCGATCACGTCGCCACGCGAACAGTCGACCTCGTCGGCCAGACAAAGCGTGACCGACTGTCCGGCGACCGCCTCGTCGAGATCGCCACCGTGCGTGACGATCCGCGAGATGGACGAGGTCCGTCCGGACGGCAGCACCCGCACCGCATCGCCCGGCCTCGCCGCGCCCGCCGATACCTGTCCCGCGAAGCCACGAAATTCCTGGCTTGGCCGGTTGACCCATTGCACCGGCATCCGCAGCGGCCGCGCCTGCTCCGTGACTGTGTCAACCTCGACCGCCTCGAGTTGCTCGATCAGCGTCGGACCCGTATACCAGGACATAGACGCCGATCGATCGACGATATTGTCGCCGCTCAGTCCGGAAACGGGGATCGCCGTGAACGCCTCGATCCCGATGGCGTCGGCGAAGGTGCGATAGTCCGCGACAATCGCGTCGAATAAATCCTGCGAATAATCGACCAGGTCCATCTTGTTGACCGCCAGTACCACTTGCCGGACTCCGAGCAGACGGATCAGCGCACTGTGCCGCCGCGTCTGGGTCAACACGCCTTTGCGCGCATCGATCAGGACTACGGCAAGATCGGCGGTCGAGGCGCCGGTGACCATGTTGCGCGTATATTGTTCGTGCCCCGGCGTGTCGGCGACAATGAACTTGCGTTTGGTCGTCGCGAAATAGCGGTAGGCGACATCGATCGTGATGCCTTGCTCGCGCTCGGCAGCCAGGCCGTCGACCAGCAGGGCGAAATCGATCGCGTCGCCTTGTGTCCCTACCCGCCGCGAATCCGCCTCGAGCGCTGCCAGCTGGTCCTCGAAAATTAGCCGGCTGTCGTAGAGCAGCCGCCCAATCAACGTCGATTTTCCGTCATCGACGCTGCCGCAGGTAATGAACCGCAACATCGTCTTATGCTGGTGCGCCTCCAGATAAGCGTCGATGTCGTCAGCGACGAGCGAGTCCGGACGATAAGAAGCCGACTTATCGGCCATCAGAAATAGCCCTCGCGCTTCTTCTTCTCCATGCTGGCATCGCCCGCGTCGCGGTCTATCGCGCGACCCTGCCGTTCCGAGGTGGTGGCCAGCAGCATTTCCTGGATCACTTGGGCGACGGTCGTCGCATTGCTCTCAACCGCGCCGGTCAGCGGGTAGCAGCCCAAGGTCCGAAACCGGATGGTCCGCTCGACCGGCACTTCTCCGGGCTTGAACGGAAATCGATCGTCGTCGACCATCAGGATCAGCCCGTCGCGCACCACCGTCGGCCGCGGCGCGGCGAAGTAAAGGGGGACGACCGGAATTTCTTCGATCTGGATATATTGCCAGACGTCAAGCTCGGTCCAGTTTGACAGCGGGAAGACGCGGATGCTCTCGCCCTTGTTTTTGCGCGCATTATAAAGCGACCAAAGTTCGGGCCGCTGCCGTTTAGGATCCCAGCCGTGCGCTGTGCTTCGAAAAGAAAAAATCCGTTCCTTGGCCCGGCTCTTCTCCTCGTCGCGCCGCGCCCCGCCAAACGCGACATCGAAGCCGTGGAGATTGAGCGCCTGCTTCAGCCCCTCGGTCTTCCACAAATCGGTGTGCAGGGCGCCATGGTCGAACGGGTTGATGCCGCGCGCTTCCGCGTCGGGGTTGCGATGGACCAGCAGGCGCATGCCGCTCTCCGCCGCCATCCGATCGCGCAGGGCATACATGTCCTGAAACTTCCAGGCCGTATCGACGTGAAGCAGCGGGAACGGCGGCGGCGCGGGGAAAAATGCCTTCCGCGCGAGATGCAGCATCACCGCCGAATCCTTGCCGACCGAGTAGAGCATTACCGGCTGTTCGGCCTCGGCAGCCACCTCGCGCATGATAAAAATGCTCTCGGCCTCGAGCCGCTCGAGATGGGTCAGGTTTCGCGTCATCGCCCGCCGCTTCGAGAGCGGTTGGCTTAGATTGTCAATCGAGGGGCGGCCCGTTCACAGCTTGCGCGCGGCAATGATCGGCCCGCCGACCCCCTGCTGAATTAGGATCGCGGTGCGATAGGCGGGGTTTTCGGGGAGGGCCAGCGCAAAGCTAGCCCGGGCGCCGGTCCACGCCCCGAGACGCGTCAGCCGCCGGACGATATTGCGGTGAGGCAGCGTTCGGCCGCCATTCTCGCCCGCCTTGATCGCCACCTGCTGGTCTCGCGGGTCGTAATCGACCGCCCAGACGCTGGTGCCTGCGGCCGCTTTCCCGGCACCGACCACCAGTTGACGGCCGGCCACGTCGATCGCCGGTCCACCGACGAGGTAACCCTGCCGTGCGATGACCGAATCCAGTTCGGGCTTCACGTTGCCGACCAACGCCTCACGCCCGTTGACGACCACCTGCGGCGTGTAGACGCGTCCCCGCCCAGAAGCATGGGCATAATCCCATTGACGCGCGGTATAGGCGGGCTTGGCGAATGTGTCGGCCCAACCCAGATAGTCCCAATAGGTCACGGCGAAATCAAGCGCCAGAATGTCGTCGCGGGCGGCGATCGAATTAACATTTTCGATGGCTGGCGGGCAGGAGGAGCAGCCCTGGCTTTGATAAATCTCAACCACCACCAAATGGCGCGCATCGCCCTTGGCGACATCCACCACGCGCTTCTCTGGCCGGGCCGGCGCCATGGCCGAATCGGATGAGGATGAGCAGGCCGCGAAGGCGAAGATCGCGCCGGAAAGGAGAAGGCGCGCGCTCATATGCCCGCATACCAGGCGTAGCCGGTCTGGTCCTCCCACAACCCGCCCTTGCCGCCGTAAAGCCCTGCGAGCGTGTCGCGGGCTTCGATGCGCATGACATATTTTGCGTGCTTGTAGCCCAGCTGCCGCTCGACCCGCAGCCGTACGGGGGCGCCATTGGCGACCGGCAGCATTATGTCGTTGAGCCGCCACGCCATGATCGTCTGCGGATGGAAGGCGTCAACCAGGTCGATCGACTCATAATAGGGATGCCCGCCAATCATGTCGGCGCAATGAAAGACGATGAAGCGCGCGCGGCTTGACAGGCCCGCCTGTTGCAGGATGGTCGATAGATTCGGTCCTGCCCATTTGCCGATGGCGCTCCAGCCTTCGACGCAGTCGTGCCGCGTGATCTGGGTCCGCACCGGCAACGTCATCAATTGAGGCAGGCTGATCGCCAGCGGTCGAGTCACCAGCCCATCGACGATCAGCCGCCAATCGGCGAACTTGGCTTTGAGATGCGTCTGATATTCCGACGTCATCGGCATAGCGGTGCCGTTCGACCGGAACACCGGCGACCGGTCGGCCGCGCCATATTCGCGCGCCAGCGACTGGCCGCCCGAAATCAACCGCTGGCTGCGGTAATGCAGCCCCTCGGCGTCGCGCAGCATCTTCTGGAATGTAGGCTGCGAATAGAGTTTGTCGCACCCGGCGAGCAGCATTCCGCCGGCGCCCGCGCCAATTCCACCGATCAGGCGGCGACGGTCGATGAGGGCGCTCATGACCTACCTCCCTTCCTGCCAGGCAGTCGATAGCGCCCAGTGACGATCGAGCGCACTTCGTTGAACGGTCCGGCGAGCACGACCATCGCAATGTGGACGAAGAAAAAGGCGACCAGTGCCCAGGCGGCGATGAAGTGTATCGACCGCGCCGACTGCCGTCCGCCGAACACGTCGAGCAGCAACGACAGGCCAGCGTTGAGGTTGGGCGACATGGTCAGGCCGGTCAGGATCATCAGCGGGATCAACACGAAGATTACGCCGATATAGCTCAGCTTCTGCAGTATGTTGTACCGCAGCGCTTCGGCCCCCGTAGGGAATCTGAGACGCGCATGGTCCTTGATGTCCTGCCACAGGTGGTGTGGCGCAATCTCAGCCTTGCGGATGGCGAGATCGCGCTGGACGTGGCGGTTAACCAGCGACCAGATCATATAGGCAGTGAGACTCAATGCCAGCAGCCAAGCGAAGGCGAGGTGCCACACCCGCCCGTCGGCCAGGCTGTAGGATGAAGGCACCGTCGCCCAATGCGGGAATGCGCGATGCTGAATTAGGCCGTTGCCGTCCTTCCATACGCCGAGCACGCCGCTGGTCGGGATTTCGAGGTCGACGAGTTTCAGATACCCCGCCTCGCCATGGCTTCCGATCTCGAGCCACGGCTGGTCGAAATTGGCGCCGTAGCTGCCCCAGTAAAGGCGCGGATGGGCGTTGAAGATCATCAGTCCGCTCATCAGCATGACCAACAGGGTGATCGCGTTGGTCCAGTGCCAGATGCGGGTAGAAAGGCGATGGCGCTTGACCACATCGCCCGCGGCAAGCCCGGCTGCGGTCGGTTCGGCGATGGCCGGCTCGGGCAGTTCGGTCGCTTGCGCTTGGTCGGTCATCTGACGTTCCTTCGGCGGCTGGGCGCGCCTGGTTACTCTCGCTTCAAATTGGCAAAAAGTCGATCCGATCGCCGGCCCGTGCCGCTGGCGCGCCGGGCGGACGGCGGATCAGCGCGTTCGCCGCGGCGAGCGGGGTCTGGAGGCCGCTGTCCTGTCTGGGATCGATCTTCGCCGTCATTTGCCCTTCGCCATCGATACTCGTTGTTCCGCGCAGATAAGCCTCGCGCGCACCGTTGGCGCCGACGTTGTCGGTGAGACGCGCCGCCGACAAGCGAACCGCAACCGCCGGGTCGCGGCCGGTCAGCGCGAACAGCAATGGCTTCAGCAGCAAATGGGCGCAGACGAACGCCGAGGAGGGATTGCCCGGGAGGCCGAGCACGATGCGGCCGTCGCCGAAGCGCGCATGCCAGCTCGGTTTGCCCGGCACCACAGCGATTCGCTCGAAGCGGAGGCTGGCGCTCAGCGCCTCGAACGCCGCGCGCATCACATCGCGGTCGCCGACCGAGGCGCCGCCGAGCGGGACGATCAAATCGACCTCGCTCAGCGCGCCGATCCGCTCGATGCAAACATCGAGATCGTCGGGCAGGATTGCCTGCCGTACGGCTAGCCCGCCCCATCGCTCGACCAGCACCGCCAGCGCGTAGGCCGCGCTGTTGAACATCGCGCCCGGCCCGGCCTGGTCGCCCGGTTCGATAAGCTCGTCGCCGCTGGCGAGGATGGCAACGCGTGGGCGCCGGAAGATGCTGACCCGTGCCCTCCCGCTCGCGGCCACCAGCCCGAGCCGCGCCGCGCCCAGGAATGTGCCACGAGGCAGCAGCACATCGCCCTCCGCAAAATCGCAACCCGCGGGCCTCACGAACATCGGCCCGGATGCATCGCAAACGACAATCGCGTCGCCGTCGCGCTCGACATGTTCCTGCACGATCACCCGGTCGGCGCCATGGGGCACCACTCCGCCGGTTGCAATCCGGACGCACTCGCCTGCCCCGACCGCACCGGCGAACGGCGCGCCCGCGGGCGCCTCGCCGATTAAATGCAGCCGCGCGCCCGCGGCCACGTCGGCGTTTTGCACGGCATAGCCGTCCATCGCCGACAGCGGTGCGGGCGGCTGGCTTCGGACCGCCACCAGCTCCTCGGCGAGCACCCGCCCCGCTGCCTCGGCCAGCGGCACGATTTCGATCTCAAGCGCCGCCTGCCCGTCAAGCAACAGCCGCCGAGCCTCATCAAGAGCGATCAGGCCGCTCATTCGCGCCGCCAAGTCCCCGACTTGCCGCCGCGCTTCTCGACCAGCTCGATCCGTTCGATCGTGATCCCGCGCGCCGCCGCCTTGAGCATGTCGTAGAGCGTCAGGCAGGCGATCGACACCGCGGTCATCGCCTCCATTTCGACCCCGGTGCGGCCGGTGGTGCGGACCTCGGCTTCGACCGTCAGCCCGCCGTCCCCCGGCGAAATCGACACGCTCACCGCGTCCAGCCCGAGCGGATGGCACAGTGGTATCAGCTCGCCGGTGCGCTTGGCGCCCATGATCCCGGCCAGCTCGGCGACCGCGATCGGCTCGCCTTTCCCGGACGCCTCGATCCGCGCCAGCACCTTCTCAGGCACCGCCACGAAGCCGCGCGCGATCGCCACCCGCTCGCTCGCCACCTTGCCCGACACGTCGACCATGCGCGCCCGGCCATCGCCGTCGAAATGGGTCAGCCCGCTCATCGCTCCATCAATCGCGGCATGATCTCGATCAGGTTGCACGGGCGGTAGGCGGCGTCGAGCTGGTGCGAAATGATCTTGTCCCACCCGTCACGGACCGCCCCGTTCGACCCCGGCAGGCAGAAGATAAACGTGCCGCGCGCAATACCGGCGCAAGCGCGCGACTGAAGCGTCGACAGGCCGATATTGGCAAAACTCACCTGATGAAAAATCACCGAGAAGCCGTCGATGACCTTGTCGAACAGCGGCGTCATCGCCTCGGGCGTGACATCGCGCCCGGTGAGGCCGGTGCCGCCGGTCGAAATGATCACATCGACTTCAGGATCATCGATCCACTCGTTTGCAGCAGCGCGGATGGCGGTGACATTGTCGGGCACGATTCGCCGAGAACCAAGCTCATGGCCGGCCGCGACAATCCGATCAGCGAGGATGGCTCCCGACGTGTCAGTCTCACTCGTCCGGCTGTCCGACACGGTCAGCAACGCTATTCGCACCTTAGCCATCGGCAACCTCCCACCGGCGGCGGTCGGCCCGGTCTTCGGCACGGGCGTCGACCCATCGATCGCCATCGCCGCGCACTTCCTTTTTCCAGAATACAGCTTCGGTCTTCAGCCGGTCCATCGCATAGTCGACCGCGTCGAACGCAGCGCGTCGATGACCCGCCGCAGCCGCCACCAGCACGATCGGCTCACCGGGCAGCAGCCGGCCGTGGCGGTGAATGATCAGCAGATCGACATTGGCGAATCGCTCGCGAGTGGCGACCTCGACCGCGGTCAGGCTTGCTGGCGTCAGGCGAGGATGGTGGCCGAGTTCAAGCGCTTGGACTTCTTCTCCTTCGCCCCGAACATAACCCGTGAAGCTCGCCACCGCCCCAGCCCCCGCCGCTCCACAGGCAAAGGCAGCAAGCTCTCGCGCTGGATCGAATGGCTCGGCGCAAAGACGGATCATCCGCCACTCACCGGCGGGATGAAGGCGATTTCGCGAGCGCCCGACAGCAGGTGCGCTTCATCGACAATCGCATCATCGACCACTGCCCTCACCCCCGGCGAAGCAAGCGCGACGGCCAGTTCCGACTCGCATTCGCCCAGCCAATGACGAAGGGCGGCGACGTCCTCTACTCCCTCGGGCAGGATCACCTCGCGCGGCGCGCGGCCCGCAATGTCGGTCAACCGTCCGAAAAACTGTAGCCGCATCGGCTCAGCCCCCGGTCAGCGACATGGTCCGCGCCACCGCCGGCGCGGCGCCGCGCGCTATAGCGAAGTGATGCCGCTCCGGCTTAAGCCCAATCGCCGCATCGATCGCAGCGTCAAGCAATTTGTCGCCGGCGCTGGCCCTCAGCGGCGTACGCAAATCGGCGTTGGCGTCCTGCCCGAGGCACTGGAAAAGCTGTCCGGTGCAAGTCACGCGCACTCGGTTGCAATCGCCGCAGAAATTATGCGTCAGCGGGGTGATAAAGCCGATCGTCCCGCCTTCGTTGGTGCGCACGTATCGCGCCGGGCCGCCGGTGCGCATCGCCAGGTCGGTCAGGGTCCAGCGCTCGGCGAAACGACGCCGAATCTCGCTCATCGGGACGAACTGGTCGGAGCGGTCCTCGCCGACCTCGCCAAGCGGCATGACCTCGATCACAGTCAACGCGGCACCGCGAGCGTGAGCCCATTCAGCAAGACCAACCAGCATGTCGAGATTGTCCTGCGTCAGCGCCACGGCGTTGATCTTGACGTTGATCCCCGCCCCGATTGCCGCGTCGATCCCGGCGATCACCTGCTCGATACGTCCGCCGCGCGTAACCCGGGCGTAGGTTTCGGGGTCGATGCTGTCGAGCGAGACGTTGATCCGCCGCATGCCAAAGCTCGCCAATGCCGCGGCATGATCAGCCAGCAGCAGCCCGTTGGTGGTCATCGTCAGCTCGTCGAGCTCGCCCGATTGGAGAAACCGCGACAGCCGCTCGACCAAGTCGATCGCATCCTTGCGCACCAGCGGTTCGCCGCCGGTCAGCCTGAGCTTGCGCACCCCCTTGCGCACGAACGCGCTGCATAGCCGGTCGAGCTCATCGAGGCTGAGCAATTCCTCGCGCGGTAAGAAGCGCATCCGCGCGGGCATGCAATAGGTGCAGCGCAAGTTGCAGCGGTCGGTCAGCGACACGCGCAAATAGCTGATGCTGCGTCCGAACGGGTCGATCATCATTGCCAGACCATGATGGCGAAGCGGTAGGCCAGTTGCGCGCCGACATAAAGCACCAGCACCGCGGTCGCGATCGAGAGATGACGCGCGGTCAATTTGGTGCTGCCGATCATCGAGCCGAATAGTCCGCCGACGACGACCGCCGGGACCAACAGCCAATAATCGTGCAGCGCGGCCAGTCGGTCGAATCCGTCGGGCTTGGCCAGTTGCCCGGCCAGACCGGCGACCGAATTGACCAGGATGAACACCGCGCAGGTGCCGGCGATGTCCTTTGCCCGACCCCAGCGCATCATATGCAGCAACGGCGCGAGGAAAATGCCGCCGCCGATCCCGACCACGCCGGCAAGGAAGCCGAGCACGCCGCCGATCAGCGGCTCTCGCCAGCCGGCCGGACGCTCGACGGCTTCCCGATCGGGCGGGGGCCGCCAAAGCATGGCCAGCCCGGCAGCGATCAGCGACAAGGCAAGCAAGCCGACGAAGGCCAATTGAGGGACCACCAGCCGTCCTCCGACCCAAGCCAGCGGGACAGAGGTCGTGAACAGCGGCCAGATTCGCCGCCACGGAACTGCGCCGGATCGCGCAAAACGCCAGCTGCCGAGCGTCACGACGAACAGGTTGCACACCAGTGAAATCGCCGGGACGACGCGATAATCGGCGCCCCACAGCACCAGCAGGGCGCTGTAAGTCGACCCGCCGCCAAACCCGACCGTCGAATAAAGCGTCGCGGTCAGCAGGAACAGCGCGGCGAGGCCGATCATATAGTGTTGGCTGTCGTACGCATGATGGTCATTCGAGCCGATCGCCTAGCCGGTTACCTCACAGAAGAGCCAGCAGCGCGAAACTAGCCAGCCAATGTTCCCCGGCATAATCGCCGGGATTGTCCACAGTAGCTTGTCGGATCGCGGCCGCCCGTCGGAAGTAGTCGATACGATGTCCGTGAACGTTCCACCGCGAACAATCGCGAATGTCCAGGTCAGCGCCACGCGGGCTTCAAGCAAATCAACCGACCGGCCTCAATCGATTTGTCGATTGTTGCCAGTGGTAAGGCAGGATGTGGCGGAGCGGACCCTCTTGCAAACCGGTCCCCCATGTCCCCTGTTATCCCCTGAATTAGCCAGGGGCCGCTGCTACGATGCGTCCAATTCGGCGCTCGATCACCCTTCGCAGCTCAGACGATTGTGCAGTTCAAGCGCGGCACGCTCAATCCAGCATTCGGCGAAGCGACCGTCTGCTACCCGCCAGATCGCAATTCCTGTGAACGCGATCGGCGTGCCATCAGCAGGAAGACCGAACACGCCATTGTTTGTGCCGCGAGTAATCCAGCGGGATACGATTCGATCTCCGGCGGCATTGCTGAACACCTCGAGATGCTCATTCGTCGCATCGCCTATCGCTTCTTGCATCTTTGCAACCCACGCCTTGAACGCCCGGCGTCCACTAATGACGGTGCCGGCGGTCGTGATCCGATAATCTTCGGTCATCAACTCATCGATGGCTTCAAGGTCGTGAGGAGGTGCCCACACTCGGCGGAAAAACTCGCGGGCCAGATAGATATTGTCATTCATGCATGCGTCGCGGCGATTTAGCCACGCCTCCTTTTCTCAATTTACGTGGAATTAGAAACTGCCGGCATGGCTCACACGCCGCCCGGTTTCACTCGAACCCCGCATCCAATCCAAGTTCGTGTTCCCTTGGGCAGCCTCACCCGCAGGTGAAATATCTGGCCCTGGATAATCGCGTCCGCTAGTGGCGAAATAGACATCAATCGGGGATGATCCGCCATGACTATGGTCGACGTGATTATATTGTCCAACGCCATGGCCTCGAGTGTTGCGATCACGCTCGATGTTATGGCCATGGCCAATAGCATCTGCAGGGCCGACGGACGCCCAAATGCCTTTGAAATTCGCCTACGCGGCTCCGGTTCGCGAGCGTTTGCCGATTTCGTGGCCGCGCCCGCAATTTCCGACGAGCCGGCGACGCTGATTATCATTCCTGCTCAGGGTTTTTCGAAAGCGGAGTGCATTGCCTCGAGGCTGGCGGAACCGGATACCGCCGAAGCGGGCGACTGGATCAAGGCCGCGGCGGGCGGAGGCGCGCGGATTACAAGTTCGTGCACGGGAACCCTGTTGCTCGCCAGCACCGGGCTGCTTGATGATCGCCGGGCAACCACTGCCTGGTGGCTCGCGCCGACGTTCCGGCAGCTTTTTCCAAAGGTTCAGCTCGACACCCGAGAACTCGTGACCACTGACGGCCCTTTCACGACTGCGGGCGCGGCGATGGCGCAAATGGACCTGATGGTCGGAGTCATCGCCCGACATGCCGGTGCGCGGGTTGCCGATGGGTGCGCGCGAACGATGATCCTCGATGAGCGCCGATCTCAGGCCCCTTACATGGGGATAAGCCTGCTTTCGGCGGGCGACGATAGCGTGTCCAAGGCAGCATCTTGGGCGCGCTCCAGGCTGGACGTGGGCATCAGCGTCGATGACGTGGCTTCAGCAGTAGGAATGTCGCCGCGCACCTTTGCACGCCGCGTTCACCGCACAACCGGCTTGTCGCCCGTTTATTTCCTTCAGCAACTCCGGGTGGAACGAGCGGTCGAGCTGATCGAAACGACGCGCCTCCCGCTGGAGGAGATCGCCGTTCGCGTAGGCTATGCGGAGCCGTC
Source organism: Sphingomonas sp. (assembly GCF_013816785.1). Taxonomy (GTDB): domain Bacteria; phylum Pseudomonadota; class Alphaproteobacteria; order Sphingomonadales; family Sphingomonadaceae; genus Sphingomicrobium. The sequence continues at coordinate 53,407 of NZ_JACDDV010000007.1, forward strand.
GACGTTGCGGGCGCTCATCCGTCGCGGCTTTGGTTTCGGCCCACGCGAGCTGAGAGCCCGCGCTCTCCGAGCGGCCTGATCACCGCCAAGGCGATGCCCTCAAAAACCGCGGACCGGTCCCGGAGCCGCACGAGAGTGCGGTGTGAACGCGACGCTCCGGAATGCGAGAACGACTGGCGCGGTGGCGAGATATCCCCGCTAATTGACCATCGTCCATCTCCCGCCCGCTAACGGATCCCGCAACTATGCGCCGAACAGCAAATGGATCATTGAAGATGGACGTGAAAATCCCAAAGCCGGTCAGGCTGGCTGATAAATTCAGTGCATTTGACGCCCATTGGTCGCCGCAGATAGTCGCGCGATATAATGACAATGAGGTGCGGCTGGTAAAGACCTCTGGCGAGTGGGTGTGGCACAAGCATGATGAGACTGACGAGTTGTTCCTGATCGTCGAGGGTGAATTCGACATGGACTTCAAGAACGGCAGCGTCACGGTGAGGCCTGGCGAACTGCTTGTTGTCCCCCGGGGGGTTGAGCATCGTCCCGCTGCGCGGCGGGGCGAAGTCAAACTCATCCTTCTCGACCCGAACGACACGCCGAACACGGGTGATCCGGCCACCGCCGTCAAAGCAGTCGAGCTTTGACGCCCGAGCCACCAAAAGACTCCCCCATGCGCATGAACGATCATCCGGGCGCCCAGCTTTCTCGGGCACCGGGGCGCAGGCGGTCCACGCGTCCGATATGGGCTTTCGCTGCTGCTACGCTCCTCACTTTATCCCCAGCCGCGGCCGCGCAGGTCGTGGCGCCGCAGCTCGTGTGGCCGAGCATCGCGGCGGACTTCGTTCGCTCACATCAACTGGTCGATATTGGAGTGGACAGAAAGCTTAACCTGTATTGCAGCGGCCAGGGAACGCGAGCTGTGCTGCTCGACGCGGGTGGAAGCGACTGGTCGGTCATCTGGGCGCTGGTTCAGCCCGTCGTTTCGACGCAGGCGCGAGTCTGCTCCTACGACCGCGCTGGCCTTGGCTACAGCGACCCTGCAAAGGGACCTCGCTCCCCGATCGCGATCGTTGACGATCTACATGCGCTTATCCACCGCGCGGAGCTAAATACGCCGCTGGTCCTGGTCGGCCACTCACTCGGCGGCTTCAACGTCAAGCTCTACGCGGCGCTTTACCCAGAGGACGTCGCAGGTCTCGTGCTGGTCGATCCCGCCGAGGAGCGGGCGGCGGAGCGCTCCCGTGCGTTCCTGCGCAATCGCTATGGCCCCGCGCTGGCCGCTCGGATCGAGCTTTCCGACCAGCCCTGGATTGACAAGCTAATCGACCATTATCGCGAGTGCGCCAGCGCCGCGCGAGTTGCCGATCTGGCTTCCGGGTCGACTATCTACCGCTCCTGCACCGACCCCGTACGGCCAAAGCTCGGGCCGACGATCGCGGCCGAGCGGGCGCGCCTTCAAGGGAGATATTCCTACCAGCAGGCTCAGGCCTCCGAAATTGCCAACAGCGTCTATGGGCCACCCACGCCGGATGTCGCTTATGCGGCGCTGTTCCAGCCGGGGATGCTCGGCAACAGACCGTTGATCGTTCTCACCCATGGCATCCACGATTCCGAGGATCGGTTTGAGGCCGCGTCGTACCAAGCGGATCTTTTCCTTCACCGACAGACTGCGCGTCTCTCGACCCGCGGCGCGCACCGAATCGTCCCGGGCAGCCACCACAACATCGAGATCGACGCGCCGGAGGCGATCACCGACGCGATCCGCAACATCCTGACTGCGATTGAACAGCAAAAAAGCGAAAAGGAGGTAGTTGAGTGAGTGCTCACCTGACCAGCTAAGAGTTCGCTCGAGGACCAGCCCCATTACTCGCGCCGAGGCCGCAATATCGCGACGCTTTTTCGCGGCTGAGCACAAGGGTTTAAGTCAGACTGCGCACCTCGCGAAATCGGACCTTTGCGCTGGAGCGCGCGAAGCTTGACGCCGTGGCGGAGCGGGAGGGATTCGAACCCTCGATGGGCTTTTGGCCCATACTCACTTTCCAGGCGAGCGCCTTCGACCACTCGGCCACCGCTCCGCATTGCTTGGAAGGGGCGCGTTTAGAGAGGCGCGGCGCCGGGGGCAAGCTTGCCGCGCCGGGGGGTTGGCCCCTATGCCGCTGCCGATGATGCGGCGCTTCGACCATCCTCCTTCGGCCGACGAGATCGAGGCGATCGCGCGCGCGGCGATGATGGGGCTACCCGAACCGTTCGCCGGTCATTTGCGCGAGGTCGTGTTGACGGTCGAGGAACTGGCCGACGATCCGCTGCTCGCCCAGCTCGGCATCGACCATCCGCTCGACCTGACCGGGGTCTATGAAGGCGTCTCGATCGGCGAGCGCAGCGTCGACACGTCGGGCACGCTGCCCGACCGCATCCGCCTGTTCCGCCGCGCCATCCTCGACGAATGGGTCGAGGAGGGTGAGCCGTTCGAGCACCTCGTCCGCCATATCCTGATCCATGAGGCTGGCCATCATTTCGGCCTCTCCGACGCCGACATGCACGCGCTGGAAGAGCAGGCGTGAGCAGCCTCCTTCGCGGCGACAGGCTGGCGCTGGTGCGCGGCGGGCGGTTGCTGTTCGAAGGGCTGGGCGTGGCGCTAGAGCCGGGCGAGGCGTTGCTCCTGACCGGCCCGAACGGCAGCGGCAAGTCGAGCCTGATCCGGCTCGTCGCCGGGCTGCTCACGCCAACCGTGGGCCGCATCGAGCGGAGCGAGGCGGCGCTGGCCGACGAGGGGCTGGCGCTCGA
>NZ_JACDDV010000069.1 GCF_013816785.1 Sphingomonas sp.
CCTGGCTGTTGCCCGGGGCGATCTCCGCCGCCCGCCCGATCGCCTTACGCTGCGTGGGAGTGAGCGCCAGCGTCCGATCAACGAAGGCAGTGGCGGACGGAAACAGCAGCCGCTGCGCCTGGGCGATCGTTAGATATTGGGTGGCGTGTGCCGGACCGGCGACGCTGACGAGCGCGGCCGGCACCACGACGTACCAAGGGGATGCGCTGCCCATCGGTTAAAAGTTATAGCCAAGCTTCAAACGGATTTCGCGCTTTTCATAATCGGCCAGGTTGCGCGATTTCGAGCGGACGTTGGGACCGCCATCGATCTGCGGTTGGTAGCTCAGCGTCGCCCACCATTTGCGGGTCGCGTAATGGACCGTCGGACCAAGGAAGATCGCATAGTCGGCGCGCTTGAACTCGTTGGGGAAATTCTCATAGGCGGCGGTGTAGCGGCCTTCGGCCCCGACGTGCAGACCAGGGGCGACTTGATAGGCGAGCCCGCTCGACAGTTCGAACTCCAGCTCGGATTCCCATTCGCCGCCGCCTTCGTGCTCGAACTCCTGTTCGGCGGTGATATTGCCGACCCAGATCAGCTTGTCGTTCAGGAAATTCTTTTGGAGGAGCAGCTTGGTCTCGAGGCTGACCTGATTCTCGCGCTCCCCCGATTTCTTGCCGTAACGGGCAAAGCCCGGTTCGACGTAGATCGCGATACCAAGGCCGTCCTTATAGGGGCTTGCCAGCGCATATTTGAATGCGGCCTGCAAACCGTTCCACGCGAAATTCCGGTCTTGGTCGTCAAGCTCGGGTTCAAGCTCGCGAATGTGGTGCGAGACGAAATTGACGTAGGCCGACGCCTGGAAACGGTCTGAAAAGCCGTGCTCAAGCTCGAACTTATAATCCTGCGCGTTGTAGCTGCCCATTCCCTTGCCGCGGCGGTCGGTGGCCCAAAGATAGGCTTCGCTGCCACCCTTAGGGAGGGTTTCGGTGCCATAGCTGTAGGCGAAGATATTCTCGTCGGCATGGGCGGCCTGGGGCGCGATGACGAACGAGGAGGCAAGCGTTGCCGCGGCGAGAAGGCTTTTCATAATATCAGTGCAACCCCGATAAGACTTGATGAATCTTCGCTAATGCGAGGCGTTCGCATTTGCAAGAAGCATTTTCTGGAGGGTCATGGTGCCAGGTGCGACACGCGCCGGCGAATGCGCCTTAGATCTTCGACGAAAAGCTCCCGCTCGGCCCGCCGTACTTCCTCGTCGGGCAAGCGCAGCAGGAAGCTGGGGTGGACCGTGACCCAGCATTCGTTGCCGTCGGCCAAGGTCAGCGGATTGCCGCGAACCTTGGAGATGGTGACGGTCTTGCCGGTCAGCGAGCGCGCCGCCGTGGCGCCGAGCGCCACCGTCAGCGCCGGCTTGATCAGCCGGCGCTCCTGCTCTTGCCACCAGCGGCAAGCGTCGATTTCGCCGGTGTCGGGTTTCTGATGAATGCGGCGCTTGCCCCGAGGCTCGAACTTGAAGTGCTTGACGGCATTGGTAATGTAGGTTTGCGCCCGTTCGATCCCTGCCTGCTCCAGCGCGGCGTTGAACAGTTGCCCGGCCGGGCCGACGAAGGGGCGTCCGGCCAAGTCCTCCTGATCACCCGGCTGCTCGCCGACGAAAATGATCTTCGCGTCCAGCGGGCCTTCGCCGAACACGGTTTGGGTCGCGCATTTGTAGAGGCCGCAGCGCGTGCAATGTGCCGCCTCGGCCTTTAGCGCCTGCCACGAGGCAGGGAGGTTGGCGCCCGCTTTCGGCAAGACCGCGCTGCTCTCGATCATCGCTGCCTCGCGCGCTTGCGCGCCCGCGATTAACTCGCCGATCAACGCGGTTTCGGGCATGTTTTTCCAATATTTCTTCGGCATTTCCTTGGTCATCGCCTCTACCTTGACCCGTGCCGGATTGAAGATGGAGGCGTAATAGGTCTTCCACGTCTCCTCGACCGGGTCGCCGTCCGGCGCGTCCTGCCGCGTCGCGCCGAGGCTTTCCGTCAACACTTCCCCATCCCAATGAATGCTGAGCTCCGGGGTCAGGATAGACCATCGCATCGCGGTGAACCGGCGAACGAAAAAGCCGGCGGCGGCGCGGACGATGTGGTGGTCGGGCTCGAACCAGGCGACGAACCGTGGGCCGCCCTGATCCTCGACTTCGCGGAAGCGAACGAAGGCATGCATCTTGTGAAGATCGCGGCGGACTTCCTTGGCCATATGCTCAAGTCGGTGGAGCAACGGGTCGGCGCTATCTTCCATGGCCCGGCGGTTGGCGCGCAACTTGATAAGCATCGCGTAGAGCAAGCCGAAACGCTGGGGGTCCGAATGGCAAATGGCCTTTTCCGCCATGTCAACGAAGCTGCGCGGAACGGCAAAGCCCGGCCCAACCGGCCGCGGCCCCGTTTCGGAATTGGCAAACAAATCCGTCTCGCCACCGTCGACCTGCCAGATGACCGCCGAAGCCGGAATGCCCGCTTCGGCCAGACCTCGCGCAGCAACGCGCCACCCGTCGAAATCGTCCGCGGCGGCAAGCGTCACGCGGTGCGCGTCGATCATCGGGCCTTCGCGAAGCATCGCTCAGGCAGCGAATAAGTCCAGCTGCCGTTCCCTCGGCGCGACCAGCGCGCGCAAATCAGCTCGATCGGTCAGCAGCGTCGGACGCCAGTCGGCGGTGGTGATGAACGGTCGAACCTTGGTCACCGATACCGTCAGCCGCGCGACATCGGCCAGCGTGATCGAGCGCCAGCGACGCGAACTAAGAATGCGGCTGACCGCTTTGGTGCCAAGACCGGGGACCCGCAGCAATTGCTCCTTCGGCGCGCGATTGACGTCAAAGGGAAAATGTTCTCGGAACTTGAGCGCCCAGGCGAGCTTGGGATCGATGTCGAGCGGCAGCATGCCATCGGCGTCCGCGGCGCTCACCACCTCGGCCGGCGTGAAACCATAAAATCGCATCAGCCAGTCGGACTGATAAAGTCGATGCTCGCGCATCAGCGGTGGCCGCTTGAGCGGGAGCACCGCGCTGGGCGAAGGGATTGGCGAAAAGGCGCTGTAATAGACCCGGCGCAGGGCGAAACGATCGTACAACTGGCTCGCGCGTGTCACGATTTCGCCATCGCTCGCGGTGTCGGCGCCGACGATCATCTGGGTCGATTGGCCAGCCGGCGCGAACTTGGGCGCGCTGCGATACTTCCTGCTTGCGTCGCGCGCGTCGACAATCGAGCTTTTCATGTCGCGCATGGCGTTTTCGATCCGGTTGCCATCCTTTTCAGGCGCCAGCCGCTCGAGCCCTTGCGCCGTGGGAAGTTCGACATTGATCGACACGCGATCGGCGTGGAGCCCCGCCTGGCGCACCAACTCAGGATCGGCATCGGGGATTGTCTTCAAATGAATATAGCCGCGAAAATCATGACCCTCGCGCAGCGACCGCGCGACCTCGACCAGTTGCTCCATCGTGTAGTTGGAAGAGCGGATGATGCCCGAGGAGAGAAACAACCCCTCGATGTAATTTCGTTTGTAGAAGGCCAGCGTGAGGTTGACGACCTCCTCGGCCGTGAAACGTGCGCGCCGCACGTTCGAACTTTTGCGGTTGATGCAATAATGGCAGTCGAAGATGCAGCTGTTGGTTAGCAATATTTTCAGGAGCGAGATGCATCGGCCGTCGGGTGCGTAAGCGTGGCAGATGCCCATGCCTTCGGTCGAGCCGACCCCCGTTCCCCCGCGGCTGTCGCGCTTGGATGTGCCCGACGACGCACAACTCGCATCATATTTCGCCGCATCGGCGAGGATTGCCAGTTTTTCACGGGTATCGAGTTGGGCCATTTGTTCACTTTATGTTCGAATAAGCCGCGAGTCCAGTGCTTTAGCCTTTCGTCAAATCCTGCTTGCAGCAGAAAGGGCGTGGTTTAGGGTCGGCCAAACAAGGGGGATTTTTCATGCGCTATCGGTATTTTCTGTTCGCAGCCGGGCTCGTTGCGTTTTCCGCACCCGCGCTGGCCGGGCCGACCGAGGACTTCCAAAAACTGGAAGACGAATATTGGGCGGCGACCCTCCGCAATTCGCCGGTAACGGCGAGTTCGGTTGGCGTGCAGATCTATGATCGCCAGCTCGACGAAATCGGCATCGCCGTCATGGACCGGCAAGCGGCGGAGGCGGGGGCGTTTTTGAAGCGGCTTGACGCAATTTCGGCCGCGCCGCTGTCGACTGCCGACCAAGCCAATCAAGCGATCCTCAAACGCCAGCTCGAAGGTCAGGTCGAGGGCAACCGCTTCGGCCAGCGCATGCTGCTCTATTCGATCCTCGGCAGCTATCACAACAACATCGCCGGGCTGGGCGAAGGGCTGCCATTCCGCACCCGCGCAGATTATGACAATTACCTGGCCCGGCTGGAATTGGTACCGGCGCGGATGAGGGCCTATTCGGACCTGAGTGTCGCGGCGGCCAGGCAGGGCTACACCCAGCCGTGCGTAACCATGACCAAGTTCGGCGACACGATCAGCGGCTCGATCGCCGCCGATCCGGCTAAGTCGCGCTTCTACGCGCCGTTCGCCGCGCATCGCCCCACCAATATTTCCGAAGCGGAATGGTCGACGCTGCAGACCCGGGCGAAAACGGTCATTTCGGGCAAGATCGACCCTAGCTACAAAGCCTTCGGCGTCGCGTATAATCGCGACATCAAGGCCAAGTGCCGCGCCGACGTCAGCGCGTCGACATTGCCGCAGGGCAGGGAATATTATGCCTTTCAGGTGCGTCAGCAGACCACCACCGACCTCTCGCCCGACGCGATTCATCAGTTAGGGCTGACGGAAGTGGCGCGTATTCGGGCTGAGATGGTGGCGGTCGCGAAAAAAGCCGGCTTCGCCAGCCGCGAAGCGATGATCGCCGACATGCGCACCAACTCCAAATATTATGCCAAGACACCCGAGGAGTTGATGGCGGCAGCGTCGCGCATGGCCAAGATCATCGACGGGCAGATGCCCGCGCTGTTCGGGCGCCTGCCGCGTTTGCCCTATGGCCTGAAGGAAATTCCGCCGGAGATCGCTCCCGGATCGACCACCGCTTATTATCAGCCGGGCAGCCCGGATGCGGGACTTGCCGGCAATTATTACGTCAACACCACCAAGCTCGACCAGCGCCCATTGTGGGAGCTGCCGGCGTTGACCGTCCACGAGGCAGTGCCCGGCCACCACAACCAGATCGCCTTGCAGCAGGAGTTGGAGCTGCCGGCGTGGCGCAAATATACCGCCTTCTTCACCGCCTTCGTCGAAGGATGGGGGCTTTATTCGGAGCGGCTCGGGATCGAGATGGGGCTGTATGATACGCCGCAAAAAGACATGGGACGGTTAAGCTATGAAATGTGGCGAGCCTGCCGCCTGGTGGTCGATACCGGCCTCCACTCCAAAGGGTGGAGCAAGGAACGCGCGGTCGCCTTCATGAAGGACAATAGCGCGCTTACCGATGCCAATATCGATGCCGAGGTCAACCGCTACATTTCCAATCCGGGGCAGGCGCTTGCCTACAAGCTGGGCGAGCTGAAGATTCGGGAGCTTCGGGCAAGATCGGAAAAGGCGCTGGGCGACAAGTTCGACCTTCGCCGCTTCCACGACGCGGTGCTCGGCCAGGGAGCAGTCCCCCTCGACACACTCGAGGCGCAGATAAATGCGTGGATCGCGAGTGAAAAGTCGCGCAGCTAGCCGGGGCTATTGATCCGGCGCGGTGCCGTTCCGCCGTTCTTCTTCGAGTTCCTTGAAGGCTTGTTTGGTCAATTGCTCGGTGCAGCCGGTGAAGCCACCGGGGCCGACCGCCGAGCAGCTGTTGATCCCGGTCTTGCCGTAGGATTCGAACGCGATCGCGCGATTGGCCCAGGATTGGCGCGACTGGTAACTGCCGCTTTGGCGAAGCTTTTCGGGAATCCGGTAACGGTCTTTCTCCGACTTGCGGGCGCAGACGATGATGTCGTCATCGGTCGAGCGCGGGCAGGGATCGTTGCCGAACACCTCGATTTCCCGGACGCGATTCTGCGCCAGCGCCGGGGTCGGCGCGACGAGCGCCGGTAGCGCGACCGCAAGGCTCGCGGCGGCAAGGGTCAAGAAAGAGATTTTACTGGTCATCATATGCTTCCTTCAAAGGAATAAGCGGTCGAGCCGCGTTCCCGGTTCCCGTCAAATTCTCTTGGACAGCTCGATCGCCGCCCGGCAGCCGGCGCGAATCGCCGCGGTCAGCAGGGGGTAGCCGATCGCCTCCTCGGCACCGTGCGCGCGGGCAGTGGCACGATGCTCAAGCTCCTCGGCCTGAAAGTCCCTGATGTCGGCAGCCAGTTCGGCATCATCCTCGCCAAGCGCCCGAAGCTGGTCGGCATAATGTTTGTCGATCTCGGTCTCGACTGCGTCGGTGCAGGCCATCGCGGCTTTTTCGCTGATCAGCGCGGTTGCCGCGCCAAGTGCGAAGCCGGCGATGTTCCACAGCGGCTGGAGCAGGGTCGGCCGCACCCGCCGTTCGGCCATCAGGGCGTTGAAGCGAGCGAGGTGACGCTCCTCCTGTGCCGCCATTCGCGAAATCTGGTGAGCGGCCGTCGACCTGCGACTGAGCACCGCCAGCTGGCCGGCGTAGATGCGGGTCGCGCCATATTCGCCGGCCTGGTCGACGCGCAGCATCGAGTCGGTGTCCGCGCGCTTGTCGCCGGGACGCCAGCTACTCATCGCGCCCTCTTCCAAGCCGCCAGCCAGAACACCAGCGTTGCGCCCCCGATCGAGATGATCGCGTTCCAGGCGGCAAGCGACAGGCCGAGGAACGACCATTGCACTTGGTCGCAGCGGACCAGCGGCGTGCTTAGAATATCCTCCAGGGTGCGGGCGCCGCTGGTGGTGCAGGTCGTGAAACCCTCCCACCATTTGAGCTCGACCCCCGCATGATAAACGCCGATCGCGCCCGATACCGCCATCGCCAGCGCGGCGAGCAGCACCAGCGGGCGGGCGCGAGGGGCGCGAAGCGGCGAGGCGAGCGCGGCGAGGGCGAGCAGGATCGCCAGCCCGTGCGGATAGCGTTGCCACCAGCACATTTCGCACGGGTAAAGCCCGCCGACATATTGCGAGAACAACGCACCGCCGAGCAACCCGGCCGGGATAACCAGCGCGACCAGCCGCGCCTTGCGGAGGCGCGTGCCGTCGCTGACCGGCGGCGGTGCGAGCATCAGCGGGCGGCGGTCTTGGCCGGTGCGGGCGCGACGGGAGCGAGCCGCCGCAGCGTCTTCAGCGCGTAATCGAGCTGATAATCCTTGACGCCCTTCTTCTCCAGCTCGGCCGCGGTGGCGGTGAAGCGCGGATCGGGCCGGTCGTCGTCCTCCAGCAGCTCGTCCTTGACCTGGGCCTGGCTGATCAGGTGGCGGCGAAGGTCGGCCTCGCGCAGGCGCGGGCGGTCCTTGTAATCCTTGTCGCTGAGCTGCGGCACGGCGATGTCGGGGTCGATCCCGCCGGCCTGCACCGACCGGCCCGACGGCGTGTAGTAGCGTGCGGTGGTCAGGCGGAGCGCCGAGCTGGGCCCGGTCTGGATGACGCTTTGCACCGATCCCTTGCCGAACGAACGCTCGCCCATGACCAGAGCGCGGCGGTGGTCCTGCAGGGCGCCGGCGACAATTTCGGCCGCCGAGGCCGAGCCCGCGTCGACCAGCACGATCACCGGCTTGCCCTTCGCCAGGTCGCCCGATTTGGCGTAGAATCGCTCGATATCGCCCGCTTCGCGGCCGCGCTCGGAGACGATCTCGCCCTGCTCGAGGAAAGCGTCGCTGACCTCGATCGCCTGGTCGAGTAGGCCGCCCGGGTTGGAGCGCAGGTCGACGATATAGCCGGTGGCGCGGCCGCCGGTCGCCTTGTCGACGCCGACCAGAGCCTCCCGCGTCAGCGCGCCGGTCTGGGCGGAAAAGCCGTTGATGTTGATAATGCCGACATTGTCCTTCACTTCCCACTTGACCGGCTTCAGCTCGATCCGTTCGCGGGTGATGGCGACGTCGAACGGCTTGTCGCGGCCGGGGCGGACGATGGTCAGCTTGATCTTGGTGCCTGGCGCGCCGCGCATCTTTTCGACCGCTTCGTCTAGCGAGAAGCCGTAGAGGAACTGGCCATCGATGTTGGTGATATAGTCGCCCGCCTTGATACCCGCGCGGTCGGCCGGGCTGTCCTCGGTCGGGGCGATCACCTTGACGGCGCCGTCCTCGGTCGAGACGGTCAGGCCGAGCCCGCCGTAATTGCCGTCGGTGGTGGTTTTCAGCTGGGTGAAGTCCGACGCCTCGGCATAGCTTGAATGCGGATCGAGCGCGCTCAGCATTCCGTCGATCGCACCCTTGATCAGCGTATGGTCGTCGACCTTGTCGACATAGTTGGCGCGCACCCGCTCGAACACCGAGAAAAAGGTTTCCAGCTCCTTCTGGGTATCGGTCTCGGCGGCGGCCATCGCGGTGGTGGCGATCGGCACCATGGCGAGCGCGCCGACCAGCGCGAGGGGCGGGAGAAGCTTGGCGAGGCGTTGCATGAACATGTCCTAATCGTCGTCGCGTGTGAGATTAGCGGGTTTCGCGCCATTTGACAGGGAAACAGATGAAGCTGCGATGAAGGCGGGGGAAACCGGGCGGCCATTTTTGCGCAATTCGACCTCGACCGGCCCCAATGCTCGGCCTAGCGGAGCGCCGCGGAGGATTTTTCCGCCACGCGGGACATCGCTCGCCACGCCGAGCAGGAGGCTGGTCCAGCCGCCGCCATGAGCGATGATCACGACTCCATCCTCTGCGCGATAGGGGGCGGCGAACAGGATTGTGCCGTCGGCGGGGGCGGTGATCAGCGTCCCGCGCAGCGAGTTGAAGCGGAGGCCGCGCGAGGCGATGCCGCTGCGGTTGACCGAGCCGAGTCCGTCGGCGAGCGGCGCGTCGAGCGGCAGCGAATAGGCGAAGTCGGGCGCGGGCAGCGG
>NZ_JACDDV010000070.1 GCF_013816785.1 Sphingomonas sp.
GGCCGATCGGGTCGTCCTTCCCGGCGTGGGCGCGGCCGGCGTGGCGATGGAACGGCTGCGGCAATGTGGTCTCGATCGCGTCCTTTGCAATCGGACACGCCCCACGCTCGGGATTTGTCTTGGCATGCAATTGATGTTCGGGGGGTCGGAGGAGGACGGCGGGACCGAGCTGCTTGGCCTGTTGCCCGGGACCGTCACCGCCCTCCGGCCGGCCGCAGGTTTTCCGGTTCCGCACATGGGGTGGAGCGCCTTGGAGACCAAGTCGGTGGAGATCGGCCTCGAACCGGGCGCCCATGTCTTTTTCGCCCACAGCTTCGCCTGTCCGGACGGTCCGGCAACAGCTGCCTCGGCAAACTACGGCGGAGCTTCGATCCCGGCCGTGATCCGAAGCGGCGTGTGGTGGGGCGCCCAATTCCACCCCGAACGCTCCTCGGCCGCCGGAAGCCGCTTCCTGCAGGCGTTCCTCAAGTCATGATCCTGCTTCCGGCGATCGATCTCATCGACGGCCGCTGCGTCCGTCTGGCGCAGGGCGATTTCGCCCGCGAGACGGCCTATTCAGACGATCCCGCCGCCGCGCTCACCGCGTTTGCCGATGACGGTGCCACCGAGGTGCACCTGGTCGACCTCGACGGCGCCCGCGCGCGCGAACCTCGCCAGCACGACCTGCTGATCGCGCTGGCCGCGGAGAGACGGCTCGGCCTCCAGGTTGCGGGCGGGTTTCGCTCGCTCAACCAAGTGCGGCGAATGCTCAGTGCCGGGATCGCCCGGGTGGTGATCGGAAGCCTGGCCATCGACGACCCTGACGCCTTTGGCCGCATGATCGACGACGTCGGGCCCGACCGGCTGACGCTCGCACTCGACGTTCGCATCGAGGACGGCGCGCCCATGGTCGCGACTCATGGCTGGACGACGGGATCGGGTGAAACCCTGGGCGCGGTGCTGGCCCGCTTCCCGCAGGTTCGGCACCTCCTCGTCACCGACATCGCCCGCGACGGAATGCTCGACGGGCCGAACCTGGCCCTGGCGCGTATGATCGCCAAAGAATTTGCGCCGATCGAGTTGCAGGCGTCCGGCGGCGTTTCGTCGCTCGGCGACCTTGCCGATCTCCACCAGACCGGCGCGACGCGCGCCATCGTCGGCAAGGCGATTTGGGAGCGGCGCTTCACCGTCGCGGAAGGCGTATTCCATGCCCAGTGCTAGGATCATCCCCTGCCTCGATGTGGCCGACGGCCGCGTGGTCAAGGGCGTGCGCTTTCGCGACCACCGCGATGTCGGCGACATCGTCGATCATGCGCTCCGCTATCGCGACGAGGGCGCCGACGAGCTTGTATTTTACGACATCACCGCAAGCGTCGACGGGCGCACCGTCGACCTGGCCTGGGTCGGGCACGTGGCTGCGGTCATCGACATTCCGTTCTCGGTTGCGGGCGGGATCGCCGATGTCGAGACGGCGCGAACAGTCCTGTCGGCCGGTGCTGATAAGGTCAGCGTCAACTCGCCGGCGTTGCAGCGGCCGGCGCTCCTCACCGAGCTGGCGGGGGCGTTCGGGCGGCAATGCGTCGTCCTGGGGATCGACAGCATGATCGGCGACGACGGCCGCTTGGAGGCCAAGCAATACACCGGGCGGCCCGAGGCGACCCGCAGCAGTGGCCGCGAGACAATCGCTTGGGCGGTCGAGGCCGCGCGCCTCGGCGCGGGCGAGATCGTGCTCAATTGCATGGACCGTGACGGCGTTCGCGACGGTTTTGACCTCAGCCAGCTGGCCGCGCTGGTCGATGCGGTCGATATCCCGGTCATCATTTCGGGCGGCGCCGGCGAGCCGTCCCATTTCGCCGCGGCGTTCCGGGCCGGCGCCAGCGGTGCGCTGGCGGCGTCGGTGTTTCACGACCGGCGGATCGCGATTGGTGACCTCAAGGACTATCTCGCCAGGCAAGGAATCGAGGTGCGGCGATGATCGATGTCGACACGCTGGCATGGGAGCGGATGGGCGGCCTGCTGCCCGCGGTCGTGCAGGATGCCGACAGCGGCGAGGTGCGGATGCTCGGTTACATGAACCGGGAAGCGCTCGACGCCACCATCGCCGAGGGGTTCGTGACCTTTTTCAGCCGGTCCCGGAACGCGCTATGGCGTAAGGGAGAGAGCAGCGGCCACACGCTCGCACTGGTCAGCATCGCCGCCGATTGCGACGGCGACGCCCTGCTCGTGACAGCCCGGCCCAAGGGGCCCACCTGCCACACCGGTTCGACATCATGCTTCGGCGAGCGACAAACTCAAGGAACCGGCTTTATTGCCGACCTTGAGCGCGTGCTTGTCGAACGCAGCCGCGCGGACCCTGCCATCAGCTACACCGCGCGGCTGATGGGTGAGGGCGTCAAGCGCATAGCCCAGAAGGTTGGAGAAGAAGGAGTCGAAACCGCCCTCGCGGGGGCCGCCGGCGACGATGCCGAACTGGCTAGTGAGGCCGCGGACCTGGTCTATCATCTTACCTTGTTACTACAGGCGCGCGGACTTGGGTGGCGGGCGGTGATCGATGAGTTGCGCCGCCGTCACGCCGACAGCAGCGCCACTGCCTCTTCGTAGAGCGGGAGGCTGGCGGCGGCGATAATCCGCCCGCCGTCCCAGTCCTCGCCGCCGTCCCAATCGCCGATCGCGCCGCCAGCCCCGCGCACCACCGCGACCAGCGCGTCGAGATCGTGCCGCTTGAGGCCGCTTTCGATGACGAGATCGAGGTCGCCGGTCGCGACCCGGGCATAGGCCAGCGCATCGAGGCCATAGCGCGCGACCAGCGTCGCCCGGCGGATACGATCGAATGCTTCAATCTCCGGCCCTTCGAACAGGAACGGATCGGTGGTCGCCAGCCGCGCCGACCCAAGGTCGCGGCAGCCGCTGGCCGCGGCGGGCGCTCCGCTCCGGCGTGTCTTCCCCTCCGTCGCAATCAGCCGTTCGCCAAGCACCGGGAGGTCGATCAGCCCGGCGACATGGTCACCGTCCTCGATCACCCCGACCAGCGTCGCCCAGCTCGGCAGGCCGCAGATGAAGGCGCGGGTGCCATCGATCGGGTCGATGCTCCAAGTCCGCCGGGCGCCCTCGGAGGTCCAGCCATATTCCTCGCCGCGGATCGCATCGTCTGGAAACGCATCCGAAATCAGCGCTCGTAGCGCGGTTTCGATATCTTGATCGATTTGCGTGACAGGGTCGAGTCCGACCGTGGCCTTGTTATGGTAGCTAAAGTCCTCGTCTCGCGACTGGGTGATTACCCGTCGCGCGGCCTGTGCCAGCTGGCCTAGAAATTCAGATATGCGATCCATCACAACGATGTGGCAAAAGGCGGGCGTCACGCCAAGCGTTGATCTAGTTCATCGGCAACGTAGATACTCTGCATTCAAGCCCAGGTTCACTTTCATGTGAGGGACTCTGCTTAAAACTATCGACTAAAACGAGGCCGTAAACTATTTGGTCTCGCGATCTTTTCGGTCGGAAAACGGCCATTTTTCCCTCAGACTTACTCGAAAACGGACCGTCCGCTCTCGGCCAATCCGGGCCGTTCGTCGGCGCGTGTGATGGCCTTCAGCGGGTACGATTTTAGTTTGCCAGCAAGCGCTTGATTTCGGCATCAGGTATCTGAGGGCCGTCTCGAGTGTATCGCTTGCCGAACTAATTGCAGGTCTAAGTGATAAGTGGCGATAGACGTTACGAGGGCACTGACTCGAACCGTCTCTTTACATGGATCAGGTCGAATTTCGCGGCCCGTGCGGTCGTCGTTGGTCTGGGAGCAGCGCCCACTTAAAACTACGTCAGGACGCTGGCAATCCGCGCCTGGGCATCGAGGTCGGCTGGCTCATCGACGTCGCTCAAGATATCACCGACGAACAGCGACCAGCCGAGCGCCTCGATGCGTGCGATAGTGGTCGCGGCGACGGTGTCGGTGCTCCACGCGATGTCGCCAAAGAGGGAAGGGTCGGTGCGCGCCAGGCCGAGCAAGACGTAGCCGCCGTCTCGCGCCGGGTGGATCATGGCGTCATGGCTTTCGAGGTGAGCCGCGGCCTCACCGAGACGCTTGCCGTCGAGCTCAGGACAATCGGTGCCGATGAGTAGGATGCGTTCGCCGCCGTCGATCACGCGCTTGGCCGCCGCCGCAAGCCGTTGTCCCAAATCGCCGGGTCCCTGGTCGGCCAGCCGCACCCCGGCCGGCAGATGTCCCGCCCATGCGCAGTCATCGGGGTGCGGGGTGGCGCATAGTTCGGGGGTTGCAAGCCCGGCTGCAAGCGCGTGGGCGACCGTGTCGGCCAGCATCCGCTGCGCGAGCCGGGCAGCGCCCGCTCCGCCGAGTGCGGGGATCAAACGAGTCTTCACTCGGCCCGGCACCGGGGCCTTGGCCAAAATGACGATCCGAGTTGCCATCGCGCTCATTTCCGACGCCAGCGATGATAAAGTTCGACCCACTCCAGCAACCGCTCGGGCTGGTTGGCCTTCTTCCATTCGCCGGCGGCATTTTTGTTGGCTTCGGCCATGGTGGGGTAGGAATGGATCGTGCCGAGGATCTTGTTGAGTCCTAGCCCGTGTTTCATCGCCAGCACGAACTCGGCCAGCAGTTCGCCCGCCTGCGCGGCGACGATGGTTACGCCAAGGATCTTGTCCTTGCCCGGCGGCACCAGAACTGTGACGAATCCTTTATTCGCGCCCTCGGCGACGGCGCGGTCAAGATGGCCGAGGTCGTAGCGAACGATTTCGTGAGCGATGTCGGCCGCCGTGGCGGTCGCGACGGTGTGGCCGACGTGGGCGACTTCGGGGTCGGTAAAGGTGGTCCACGGGATCACGGTGTAATCGGCCCGGAACGTCCGCAACCCGCCGAACAGCGCGTTGACCGCCGCATACCACGCCTGATGCGCCGCAAAATGGGTGAATTGATAGGGGCCGGCGACGTCGCCCACTGCGAAGATGTTGGGGAAAAGCGTCTTGAGCGTCTCGTCGACGATGACGGTCTTGCCGGTCTCGATGCCGAGGTCCTCGAGGCCGTAGCCGGTCAGCCGCGCCTTGCGGCCGACCGCGACGATGATGTCGTCGAACGCGATCGAGGCTTCCCCGTCGCCTTTCTTGACGATCAGAGACTTGCCTTCGCAGCGCACCGCTTCGTGGCCGGCGCGGACGTCGACTCCTTCGCCGCGGAGAATGTCGGCGATAAACGCCGACACCTCCTCATCCTCGTTGGGCAAGATCCGCGGACCGGCCTCGATCTGGGTCACCGCGCTGCCGAGCCGGGCGAAGGCCTGTGCCATTTCGGTGCCGATCGGCCCGCCGCCGACGATTACCAGCCGGCCCGGGACTGTATCGCGCGCCGCAAGCACGTCCCACATCGTGTCGCTGGTCAGAAACCCCGCTTTGGCGAGGCCGGGGATGTCGGGGACGAACGGCTCGGCCCCTGCGGCAATGACGATAGAACGGGTAGTGAGGCGCTGCGTGCCGCCGTCGCGGTCGGTGATTTGAACTGTCCATGGATCGACGATCGTAGCGTGGCCAATGCGGACGTCGACTCCGAGTGCGGTGTAGCGCGCGACGCTGTCGGCTGGCGCGATCTTGGCGATGACACCGCGAACGCGGGCCATGACTGCCTTGAAATCGATACTAGGCTCGGCCGATGCCAGCCCGAACTGGTCGGCATGGCGCATGTCGTGCGCGAGCCGCGCGCTGCGGATCAGAGCCTTGGAGGGAACGCAGCCGGTGTTGAGGCAGTCACCGCCCATTGTGCCGGCTTCAACCAGCGTCACCTTGGCGCGCACGGCGGCGGCGATGTAGGCGGTGACCAGCCCGCCCGCGCCCGCGCCGATCACCACCAGATTGCGATCGAAGCGGCGCGGACGCCGACACCCTTGATACACGCGGCGGCGCTTGATCAGCCCGACGATCGCTTTGGCCATCAGCGGGAACAGCCCGAGCAAAACGAACGAACCGATCAATGCCGGCGAGAGAATGTCGCCGGTGCTGTCGATCGCGGCCAGTCGGGTGCCGGCGTTCACGAACACCAGCGTACCGGGCAGCATGCCGATCTGGCTGACGACGTAGAAGGTCACGAGGCGCATGGTCGTTAGCCCCATCGTGAGATTGATGAGGAAAAAGGGGAAGGCCGGGATAAGCCGCAAGGTAAGAAGGTAGGAGACTCCATCCTTGGCGATGCCGCGGTCAATCGCCGCGACGCGCCTGCCGAACCGCGCTTTGACCCAGTCACGCAGGACGTAGCGCGACGACAGAAAGGCGAGGCTGGCGCCGATAGCCGACGCGAACGAGACGATCAGCGTGCCCAGCCACAGCCCGAACACCGCGCCCGCCGCCAACGTCAGGATTGCCGCGCCGGGCAGCGAAAAGGCGGTGGTCGCGATATAAAGGAGGAAGAAAGCGCCGATGATGGCCAGCGGCCGATTGTTCAGCAATGTCGCGAGATCGGCCTGGCGCGCTTTCAAGCTGGCTAGTGTGAGATAGGCACCGAGATCGAAGATAAAAAAGGCAGCGATAGCGGCGACGAAGACGGCAAGCAGTCCGATCTTGCCTCGGCTCATACCTTTGTCCTTCGGGCCATCAGCATTTGGTCAAGCGACCACCGATCCTCGTTGCGAAACGAGAGCAGTACCAATATCGCCGCCGCGATCGTGATCGACGGGAAGAACAATATATGGCTGCTTTCCTTTTTTAGCAGGTACAGGCCCATCGGGTCGAGCAGGTAACGCTAGAGAATCACCGCCCCGGGACGAGGATTAGCGCCTGCAGCGCGTAACTGATACGCTGAAACAGCCCAAGGACGACCAGGATGCGGACGCGTTTGCAGTCGACCGTGATCGCCAGCCACGCGACGAGAGCTATCGCCGCCACCGCTATCAAGGCGCGCAGCGCGGGTGCGCGAAACGGCCGCACGGGCCGCGTTGCGCGGCCGCGAGAAGTGTCTCCCAGCCCCGCCCCACGCCTCGATCGCCTATGTTTGGGCCAGCCTTCCTCGCGAGCGCGTTGTAACTTTCAGCGACGCTGACCGAAATAGTTTTGGATCGGCATCGCCCGATTGACGACAAAGGAAGTTAGCTCGATGCGTTCGATTCTCATTCTTGCCGCCAGCCTCGGCCTTGCGAGCGCCCAGACCGCGTCCGCCGCCCAGCCGGTCGCGGCCGTGTTCGCCGGGGGCTGCTTCTGGTGCACCGAATCCGATTTCGACAAGATTCCCGGGGTGCTGTTGACCACCTCGGGCTATGCCGGCGGCAAGCTGCGCAACCCGACCTACGAGCAGGTCTCGGCCGGCGGCACCGGCCATATCGAGGCGGTGCGCGTCACTTATGATCCGGCCCGCGTCAGCTATGCCACGCTCGCCGCGCGCTTTATCCGGACCGTCGATCCGCTCGATTCTGGCGGCAGCTTCTGCGACCGCGGTTCTCAATATCGCTCGGCTTTTTTCGTCGCAACGCCGGCGCAGCGCCGGATCGCGGAAACCATCAGAAATAGAACGCAAGCGTCGCTTAAGAAGCCTGTCGCGACGCTCGTCCTGCCCGCCGCGACCTTCTATCCGGCCGAGACTTATCATCAGAATTATTACAAGAAGAACCCGGTCCGTTACCGCTTCTATCGCCTCAACTGCGGGCGCGATGCGCGCCTGAAGGAAATCTGGGGCTAGGGCCGACCGACGGAGAGAAATGATTGCTACTATAGTCAGCGCCGAGGGCTCGCCCTTTGCCGTGCTACAGGCGAGGCCGCTCGATCGTGCCAAGTTCCGAGATCCGCTATGCACGGCCGGCGGTGATACCCGCGCTCATGTCTCGCTGCGACATCTCGAGACATTGTGGATCAACACCGGCACGCTGTGCAACCTCTCCTGCAAGACCTGCTACATCGAAAGCTCGCCGACCAATGACGCGCTGGTTTATCCGACGCTGGCCGAGGTAGACGCCTATCTCGACGAAGCCGAGGATCTCGGTACGCGCAAAATCGGCTTTACCGGCGGCGAGCCGTTCATGAACCCCGACATGGTGGCGATGATGCGCTCGGCACTGGGGCGCGGCTTCGAGGTACTCGTGCTGACCAATGCGATGCGCCCGATGCGGCGCTTCGAAGATCAGCTAGACGCGCTACGGGCCTGGCGGGGCGCGCGGCTGACGATGCGCGTCAGCCTCGACCATTACACCCAAGCGCTGCACGAGGCCGAACGCGGCCCCAACAGTTGGACCAAGGCGGTCGATGGCTGCAGATGGCTATCGGCTCACGGCTTTCGTACCGCTGTCGCCGGACGGCGACTGGCGGGCGAGAACGAGGCGACGGCCCGCGCTGGCTATGCCGGCCTGTTCGCCGCACATGATTTGCGCATCGACGCATTTGATGCCGCCGCGCTGGTGCTGTTTCCGGAAATGGACGAGGCCGCCGACGTGCCCGAAATCACCGAAGCGTGTTGGGACCTGCTGGGCGTATCGCCGACGTCGACGATGTGCGCGTCGAGCAGGATGGTAATTAAACGCAAGGGCGCGCCGCGTCCGGTCGTGGTTGCCTGCACCTTGATTCCCTATGATGACCGCTTCGCGCTCGGCGAGACGCTTGCCGAAGCTCATGGCGAGGTTAGCCTCAGCCATCCACATTGCGCGCGCTTCTGCGTGCTTGGGGGCGCGAGCTGTTCGGGCTGAGACAATGCTGACGATCGTCATTCCGGCCCTCAACGCCGCTGCCAGCCTTGGCGCATGCCTCGCGGCGCTCGACGGCGCCGACGAAATTTTGGCCGTAGATGGTGGGTCGACCGATAATAGCGCGGGCATCGCCGAGCGAGCGGGCGCCCGCGTCATCGCCGCGCCGCGCGGGCGGGGAACGCAGTTGCGCGC